>NZ_JACVVH010000036.1:0-54465 GCF_016647865.1 Pseudomonas sp. S60
AAATGAAAAAGGCCTTGTTGGGGGGGGGGGGGGCTAATGGGGGGAGATACCCATCCCTCTGGCCTACTTATTTCCTGACCTGCCGGCTTTCGTGAAAGTTCGACTTATTTTCGTCACTTGCACCTCCAGCAAAAGCTGGGCCGACAATCGAGTGTAGGGTAGAAAATGTGACAAATGTGACCCGCTGGTCACTATTGTCAGGCCCCGTGCCAGACGCAAACGTTGGCGCTTGCGCCGCTTGCGCAAGCGGGCCTGTGCGCGGCCCATCCGAGGGCAGGCTGCGGGGCACTGAACATCATGGCTGCACTGTGATGGTGCGTGATAATGCAGCGTGGTCCACGAAGCGGCGCATGGCCTTGTGCCGTTCGTCGCTGAACCCTCGCGCAGCGCGCTGGACTAACCTGAAAGGCTGAACTGTCGTCATCCATTCCAGAATCCAGAAGGGGAGCATCGGCTCATGCAATTGGGAATCGTCGGGCTTGGCCGCATGGGCGGCAATATCGCAAGGCGGCTCATGCGCGCCGGCCACCACACCGTGGTGCACGACCGCAACCTGGATGCCGTTACCGCGCTGGAAGGTGAGGGCAGCCAGGCTGCCCACGACCTGGGCGCATTGGTGGCACAACTGCAGGCACCCCGTGCGGTGTGGGTGATGTTGCCGGCAGGCGAGCCTACCGAACAGACCATCGCCCAGCTTGCCGACCTGCTGGAACCGGGGGATGCGATCATCGACGGCGGCAACACCTTCTACAAGGACGACATGCGCCGCGCCGCCGAGCTGGCCACGCGCGGGCTGCATTACCTGGACGTCGGCACGTCCGGTGGCGTGTGGGGGCTGGAGCGTGGCTACTGCATGATGATTGGCGGCGAAAAGGACGTGTTCGAGCGGCTGGAACCGCTGTTTCTGGCACTCGCACCTGGCGTGGGTGAAATCCCACGTACCCATGGCCTGAGCGGGGAACACCAGCGTGCCGAGCACGGGTATATCCACGCCGGCCCGCCTGGCGCCGGGCACTACGTGAAGATGGTGCATAACGGCATCGAGTATGGGCTGATGCAGGCTTATGCCGAAGGCTTCGACCTGCTGCGCAGCAAGGGCGGTACGGAATTGCCCGAGGACCAGCGCTTCGACCTGAACGTTGCGGAAATTGCCGAAGTGTGGCGACGCGGCAGCGTGGTGACGTCCTGGCTGCTGGACCTCACCGCCGATGCGCTGGCGGCCGACCCTCAGCTTGCCCAGTTCAGCGGCTCGGTGTCGGACAGCGGCGAAGGCCGCTGGACCGTCGATGCCGCAGTGGAGCAAGCGGTGCCGGTGCCGGTGCTGTCCAGCGCGCTGTTTGCACGGTTCCGTTCCCGGCAGCAGCAGGGTACCTACGGTGACAAAGTGCTCTCGGCCATGCGCCTGGGGTTTGGTGGCCACGTCGAGAAAAAACCTGAATGAGCAAAAAACAGAAAACCCCCGCTGCCCCACCGTGCACCCTGTTTCTGTTTGGCGCCAATGGCGACCTGGTAAAGCGCCTGCTGATGCCGGCGCTGTACAACCTCAGCCGTGACGGCCTGTTGGACCGCAACCTGCGCATTGTGGGCGTGGACCACAACACTGCCACCGCCGAGGAATTTGCCGAACGCCTGCACACCTTCATCGCCGAGCGCGACAAGGGCGGTGAAGGTGCGCCTGCCAGCCTGGACGAAACCCTCTGGGCCGGCCTGGCCAAACGCCTGGACTACCAGACCGGCGATTTCATGGACCCGGCCACGTACCAGGCCATTGCCGAGCGGGTCAACAAGACCCGCCACGGCAACGCCATTTTCTACCTCGCCACCTCACCGCGCTTTTTCCCCGAAGTGGCCCAGCGGCTGGGTGAGGCGGGCCTGCTGGATGAATCGGGCGGTGGTTTTCGCCGCCTGGTGGTGGAAAAACCCTTCGGCACCGACCTGGCCAGCGCCCAGGCGCTCAATGCCTGCCTGTTGAAGGTAATGGACGAGCGGCAGATCTACCGCATCGACCACTTCCTGGGCAAGGAAACGGTGCAGAACATCATGGTCAGCCGGTTTTCCAACGGCCTGTTCGAATCGTTCTGGAACAACCACTACATCGATCACATCCAGATCACGGCGGCTGAAACCGTGGGTGTAGAAACCCGGGGGGCCTTCTACGACAGCACTGGCGCGTTGCGTGACATGGTACCCAACCACCTGTTCCAGCTGCTGGCAATGGTTGCCATGGAGCCGCCTGCCGCATTTGCCGCGGACGCCGTGCGCGGCGAAAAAGCCAAGGTCATCGGTGCCATCCGGCCCTGGTCCACCAAGATGGCATTGAAGAACTCCGTGCGTGGCCAGTACGTGGCTGGCAAGCAGGGGCGCAAGCAGATTGCCGGGTACCGCCAGGAGGAGAACGTTGCCGAGGATAGCCAGACCGAGACCTTCGTCGCGCTGAAGGTGATGATCGACAACTGGCGCTGGGCGGGTGTGCCGTTCTACCTGCGCACGGGCAAACGCATGAGCGTGCGTGACACCGAAATCGCCATCTGCTTCAAGCCTGCGCCTTATGCCCAGTTCCGCGAGTCGGAGCTGGAGCGGCCCAAGCCCAACTACCTGAAAATCCAGATCCAGCCCAACGAGGGCATGTGGTTCGACCTGCAGGCCAAACGCCCTGGCCCCGAGCTGGTGATGGAGAACGTGGAGCTGGGCTTTGCCTACAAGGACTACTTCAAGATGACCCCTGCCACCGGGTACGAAACGTTGATCTACGACTGCCTCACCGGCGACCAGACGTTGTTCCAGCGCGCTGACAACATCGAGAACGGCTGGCGGGCGGTGCAGCCGTTTCTGGATGCCTGGGCAGCGGGCGGCGAGGTGCACGATTACGCGGCAGGGGAAGATGGGCCCGAAGCGGGCAATGAGTTGCTCGTCCGCGACAAGCGCGAGTGGCACCGCTTGGGTTGAGCCCAACAGCAATCACACACAGGAGCCTCAATGCCCGCTCATATTGAAGACTACGCCCTGCTGGGCAACTGCCGCAGTGCTGCCCTGGTCAGCAAGGACGGCTCGATCGACTGGCTGTGCCTGCCGCGTTTCGATGCCCCTGCGGTGTTCGCGGCGCTGCTGGGCAACGAAGAAAACGGCCGGTGGCGCCTGGCGCCGTGCGACCCCGTGGAGCACTGCAGCCGGCGCTATCTGGACGACACGCTGGTGCTGGAAACCACCTGGGTAACGGCCACCGGGCGTGCCCGTGTGCTGGACTTCATGCCGCTGGGTGAGGTCAATTCGGTGGTGCGCATCGTCGAGGGCATCAGCGGCGAAATCAACTTCGAGATGGACCTGGTGATGCGCTTCGACTACGGGCGCACGGTGCCCTGGGTCGAGCGCCTGGCGCCCCTTACCCTCAGCGCCGTGGCCGGGCCGGACCGGTTGATCCTGGCGACCAGCGTGCCGCCACACGCCCGCGATCACCACACCGGTGCGCGGTTCCGGGTGGGCGCTGGCGAGCGGCAGGTCTTCAGCCTGCGCCACCAGCTGTCGCACCTGCCGGTGCAGCCCGACCATGATGTCGACGCCTCGCTCAAGGACACGGTGGACCAGTGGGAAACCTTTGCTTTCCGTTGCCCGGAGGTGGGGCCGTACACCGCGCTGGTGCGCCGCTCGTTGCTGGTGCTCAAGGCCATGACCTACGCACCTACCGGGGGCATCGTCGCCGCAGTGACCACCTCGCTGCCCGAGCGCCTGGGCGGTGAGCGTAACTGGGACTACCGCTTCTGCTGGCTGCGCGATGCCACCATGACCTTGCTGGCGTTCATGAACCTGGGTTACTTCGAAGAGGCGCAGGCGTGGCGCGAATGGTTGCTGCGCTCGGTGGCCGGCAACCCCGAGCAGATGCAGATCATGTACGGCCTGGCCGGTGAACGGGACTTGCAGGAGTACACCCTGCCGTGGCTGGCCGGTTACGAGCACTCCCAGCCGGTGCGGGTAGGCAACGCGGCATCGGCCCAAACCCAGCTGGACATCTATGGCGAGCTGGCCGATGCCATGAGCCAGGCCATTCGCGGCGGGCTGCCTCGGCACCCACGCAGTGCGGCCATCGCCCGGCTGATCCTGCCGTACCTCGAAAGCATCTGGCGTGACCCGGATGAAGGCATCTGGGAAGTGCGCGGCGGTCGGCAGCACTTCGTGCACTCCAAGGTCATGGCCTGGGTGGCGTTCGACCGCGCCGCCGGGCTCGCCGAAACCACGGAAGAAGGCCGCGAACAGGCCCGCCACTACCGCCAGGTGGCCGACCAGATCCACCAGGAGGTGTGCGAGCAGGGCCTGGATGCCGGGGGCAGTCACTTCGTCCAGGCGTATGGTTCTGCGGAGATGGATGCCAGCCTGCTGCACATTGCCCTGACCGGCTTCCTGCCCGCTGAGGACCCACGTTTTCTGCGCACGCTGGAGCAGATCGAGCAGCGCCTGCTGAAAAACGGCCTGCTGCTGCGCTATGACACCGACAGCTGCGGTGACGGCCTGACTGCAGGCGAGGGCACGTTCCTGGTGTGTTCGTTCTGGCTGGCGGATGTGTATGTGCTGTTGGGGCGCCAGGCCGAAGCGCAGGCGCTGTATGAGCGGCTGACGGGGCTATGCAATGACGTGGGGCTGCTGGCCGAGCAGTACGACCCGGCCGACCAGCGCATGCTGGGCAACTTCCCGCAGGCGTTCAGCCATATCGGCATTATCAATACGGCCATCAACCTGCACCGGGCACAGTGCCCGGCGCGGGACAGGGCGAGGTGTGGGTAGGCGACGTGGCCAGTTTGCGGCCTATCGCCCTACATGGGGTAACCTTGCGTATTACCTTCTGATGGCAGTGGGCTGATGGCCAACCACAAGATCGAGATACGCCGGCGTAATGTGCAAAAAATTCTGCAAGCTGCGGAAAAAGTGTTCGCCGAGCAGGGCTACGGCGGCACGTCCATGGGCGACATCGCCGAGCAGGCCGGGCTGCCGCGTTCCAACCTGCACTACTACTTCACCACCAAGGACGAGCTGTTCCGTGCCGTGCTGCAAGACTTGCTGGAGGAATGGAAGCAGGACGCCCAGTGCTTCGAGCATTTCGATGACCCGCGTGTGGTGCTGACCAGCTACATACGGGCGAAGATGGGCCATTCCCGGTCGCGGCCGCTGGGTTCGCGGATCTGGGCCGAGGAGATGCTGCACGGTGCCCCGGTGCTGGGCATCAACCTCAGCGAAAGCCTGGTGCCCTGGGCACGGCTGAAGGAGGCCAAGATCCGCCGTTGGGTGGAAGAGGGGCGCATTCAGCCGGTGGAGCCGTCTGCGCTGCTCTACATGATCTGGGCTTCCACCCAGCACTACGCGGACTTCGGTTTCCAGGTAACCCTGCTCAACGGCGGCCAGCCGCTGTCTGACCGCGCCTTCGAGCGCGCGGTGCAGACAGTGACCTGCGTGATCCTGCGGGGCATCGGCCTGGAGCCCTGATGCGCAGGCTTGGCCTCAACTGGCCTCGCGGTAGGGGTTGCGTGGGTCCTGGGTCCAGTTCAGGTAGGGCTTGCCGGTGTCCTGGGCCACCATCTCGATGCAGTCCTGCACCGGGCAGGTGATCTGGCACAGGTTGCAGCCCACGCATTCTTCCTCGATCACCTGGTAAACATGGGTGCCATCGGCTGCAGGGGTGCTGGCGATCGCCTGGTGTGATGTGTCTTCGCAGGCGATGTGGCAGCGGCCACAGCCAATGCAGGTTTGCGGGTCGATGTGGGCGATGGACTTGTAGTTGATGTCCAGGTACTTCCAGTCAGTGGTGTGCCCCACCGCCTGGCCACGGAATGCTTCCAGGCTGCGATGCCCGTGCTGGTCCATCCAGCGCGCCAGCCCGTCTTTCATGTCTTCCACGATGCGAAAGCCATGCAGCATCGCCGCCGTGCACACTTGCACCGCACCGCTGCCCAGGGTGATGAACTCGGCGGCATCCCGCCAACTGCCAATGCCCCCAATGCCGCAGATGGGCAGGCCGTGGGTCGCCGGGTCGCGGGCGATCTCTGCCACCATGTTCAGGGCAATCGGTTTTACCGCCGACCCGCAATAGCCGCCGTGGGTGCTCTGGTCGCCAACGATGGGGTGGGCCACCATGCGCTCCAGGTCGACGCTGGTGATGGAGTTGATGGTGTTGATCAACGACACCGCATCGGCCCCGCCCCGGTGCGCGGCGCGTGCCGACTGGCGAATGTCGGTGATGTTGGGCGTGAGCTTGACGATCACGGGTAGCGAGCAGTAGGCCTTGCACCAGCGCGTGACCATTTCCACGTACTCCGGCACCTGGCCCACTGCGGCGCCCATGCCGCGTTCGGGCATGCCGTGGGGGCAGCCGAAGTTCAGCTCGATCCCATCTGCACCGGTGGCTTCCACCAGGGGCAAAATGAATTTCCAGGCGTTTTCTTCGCACGGCACCATCAGCGACACGATCAGCGCCCGGTCAGGCCAGTCGCGCTTTACCTGGGTGATTTCACGCAGGTTGATTTCCAGCGAGCGGTCGGTGATCAGCTCGATATTGTTGATGCCTTGCACCACGCGGTTGGCGCCGTAGTGCGCCGAGTAGCGCGACGACACGTTCACCGCAGCAGGGTCTTCGCCCAGGGTCTTCCACACCACGCCGCCCCAGCCCGCCTCGAAGGCCCGTACCACGTTATAGGCTTTGTCGGTAGGCGGCGCTGACGCCAGCCAGAAGGGGTTGGGTGCCTTGATGCCGGCAAATTCGATCGACAGGTCAGCCATTACGCAGCCTCCACGTTGGTCATCAGTTGGGCATGGATGGCTTCAGCCGCCAGCTTGCCGTGTTGCACTGCCTGCACGGTGAGGTCCTGGCCCAGCGCGGTGCAGTCGCCGCCGGCATACACGCCCGGCAGGCTGGTGCGCATGTGCGCGTCTACCCGAATGCGCTCCCCCTCGCGTGCCAGCTGGGCGGCGGCCGGGTCGACCAGGCTGGCATTGTCGAAGCCCTGGCCGATGGCCTTGAAAATGGCGTCGGCGGCCAGTTCGAAGGTTTCGCCCGTGTCGCTCAGGCGGCCCTCTGCCAGGGCGGTGCGGGCAAAGCGCATGCCGCGCACCTGCCCGGCTTCGTCCAGCAGCACGGTGTCGGGGCGTGCCCAGGTGTGCAGGCGCACCTGGTTGGCCTTGGCGATGGCCTGCTCGTGGTCCGTGGCGCCCATGTCGGCGTGGCCACGGCGGTACACCAGGTTGACGTCGAGTGCACCCAGGCGGCTCATTTGCACGGCCATGTCGATGGCGGTGTTGCCGGCGCCGATCACCAGGCAGCGGTCGGCCAGGGGCAACTGGCTCAGGTCATCGGCCTGGCGCAGTTCGCGGATGTAGTGGGTAGCTGGCAGCAGCCCTGGGGCATGTTCATCCGGCAGGCCCAAGTCGCGCACGGCATTCAGGCCCAGGCCCAGGAACACCGCGTCGTACTGCTCTCGCAGGCTGGCCAGGCTGAGGTTGCCGCCCAGGCGCTGGCCGTGGCGGATTTCGATACCGCCAATGCCCAGCAGAAATGCCACTTCACGCTGGGCATAGTCGTCCACCAGCTTGTAGCGGGCGATGCCGTATTCGTTCAGGCCGCCTGGCTTGTCACTGGCTTCGAACACCACCACCTCGTGCCCATGCAGAGCGAGGCGATGGGCGCACGACAGCCCGGCCGGGCCGGCACCGACCACGGCGATCCGTTTGCCGGTGGCCGGTGAGCGCCGAAACGGGTGTTCTGTGAAGTGCGCGTTATCCAGTGCATAGCGTTGCAACTGGCCGATCAATACGGGTGCGCATTCCTGGGCATTGTTCCGCACGCAGGCCTGCTGGCAGAGAATTTCGGTAGGGCATACGCGGGCGCAACTGCCGCCGAGGATGTTGGCCGAGAGAATGCGCTGGGCCGCCCCCTGGAGGTTCTCGTCGCTGATACGGTGGATGAACGACGGGATGTCGATTTCACTGGGGCAGGCATTGATGCACGGGGCGTCGTAGCAGTACAGGCAGCGCGCGCTTTCTACGGCGGCCTGGCGGGCGGTGAGGGGTGGGGCCAGGTCGCTGAAGCGCTCGGCCAGCTGGTCTGCACGGGCCTGGGGGCGCGG
The DNA here is from genome assembly GCF_016647865.1 of Pseudomonas sp. S60. Classification (NCBI taxonomy): domain Bacteria; kingdom Pseudomonadati; phylum Pseudomonadota; class Gammaproteobacteria; order Pseudomonadales; family Pseudomonadaceae; genus Pseudomonas; species Pseudomonas sp. S60. The sequence goes on from NZ_JACVVH010000036.1 coordinate 8,103, forward strand.
CAGATGGCTCAGGGGATCGATCACGGTGGTAGCCTCTTTTTTTTATGAGTGCAGACAACGCGAGGGTTGCGTGGCAGGTGCTCAGCGCTGCACGGGTGTTGGGCGCTGATGCTCGGCCCGACGTTCCAGTACCTCGTACACCGACGGGTACGCTGGGCGCTGCACGTAACGGCCCGCCCCGGCTTCGGCGCGCAGGTCACCATCGGCCCACACCACCTTGCCCTGGCTGATGGTGTGGCTGGGTATGCCACGTACCGTTCGCCCTTCGAAGATGTTGAAGTCCACGCGCTGGTGGTGGGTCTTGGCCGAGAGGGTGCGGGTGCCGTGCGGGTCCCACAGCACCAGGTCGGCGTCAGCCCCCACGCGCACGGCGCCCTTGCGGGGGAACAGGTTGAAGATTTTCGCCGTGTTGGTGGAAGTCAGCGCGACGAACTCGTGCATGGACAGGCGCCCGCTGTTCACCCCGGCATCCCACAACACGGCCATGCGGTCCTCGATGCCCGCAGTGCCATTGGGGATGCGGCTGAAGTCATCCCGCCCCATGGCTTTCTGCTCGGCGCAGAAGCAGCAATGGTCGGTGGCCGTGGTGTGCAGGTTGCCAGACAGCAGGCCGTGCCACAGGGCCTCCTGGTGTTCGCGTGGGCGGAACGGCGGGCTCATCACGTAGCCGGCGGCGGTGGCCCAGTCGGGGTCGCGGTACACACTGTCATCCAGCAGCAGATGGCCCGGCAGCACTTCACCGTAGACCGGTTGGCCCTTGCTGCGCGCATAGGTGATTTCGTCCAGGGCCTCGCGGCTGGAGATGTGCACGAGGTACAGCGGGGTGCCCAGGGTTTCGGCGATGCGGATGGCTCGGCTTGCCGCTTCTCCCTCAACCTGGGACGGGCGCGACAGCGGGTGCGCTTCTGGCCCGGTCATGCCCTGGGCCAGCAGTTTTTTCTGCAGGTGGTACACCAGCTCGCCGTTTTCGGCATGCACGGTGGGCACCGCGCCCAGTTGCAGGCAGCGCTCGAAGCTGGCCACCAGGGTGTCGTCGGCGGCCATGATCGCGTTCTTGTACGCCATGAAGTGCTTGAAGCTGTTTACCCCATGCTGGCTCACCAGTTCGCCCATTTCTTCGGCCACCTGCTCGCTCCACCAGGTGATGGCGACGTGGAAGCCATAGTCGCTGGCGCTTTTCTGTGCCCAGCCGCGCCAGGTGTGGAAGGCCTCCAACAGCGATTGCTGAGGGTTGGGGATGACGAAATCAATGATGGACGTGGTACCGCCCGCAAGCCCGGCAGCGGTGCCGCTGAAGAAGTCTTCGCTGGCCACCGTGCCCATGAACGGCAGTTGCATGTGGGTGTGCGGGTCGATGCCGCCGGGCATCAGGTATTGGCCGCTGCCATCGAGTATTTCGCAGTCGGTGGGCGCTTCAAGGTTCTGGCCGATGGCCTGGATCAGGCCCTCGGCACATAGCACATCGGCGGGGTAGCTTTCTTCGTGGGTGACCACGGTGGCGCCACGGATCAACAGGGGCATACCGTCTTCCTCGCAGGCTGACCGGTCTTGGCCGGTTCTTGGAATTGTCGGGGCAGGCCTGGCAGGTTGTGATCCTGCCAGGACTGACAAGAATCGAGGCTAGATGCTGATTGCGCATTCAGCAAGAAATAATTCCCACGAATTTTGTGGTTTTTAAGTTGTTGATAGTAAACAACAAAAAATTATTCAGCGGTCTAGCATGCGGGTTTCAGGAGACGTTGACTGACTTGACAAGATACAGATCTGGTCAAGATTTTAACCACATTCAGCGTGTGTACTCCGGCCATCGCATTAGCCCGATGAGCAAACAACTACAACAAATCTGGAGAAGGCCCCATGCAACAGAGCAGATCGCAAGTGGTCGAGCAAAATGGCCTGTTCGAGCTGTGCGAGGGCAGCGATGTACTCGACAGCCCGCGCTACAACGCCGACATCGCACCTACCAAGGTGCACCAGCGCACCTGGAACAAATGGCACATCACTGCACTGTGGGTCGGCATGTCGGTGTGTGTGCCCACCTACACCCTCGGGGGCGTGCTCACGGCCTATTTTGGCCTGAGCGTGGGCGAAGCGTTGATGGCCATCCTGTTGGCCAACCTGATCGTGCTGATTCCGCTGACGCTCAATGCGTTCCCCGGGACAAAGTACGGTATCCCGTTCCCGGTACTGCTGCGCTCGTCGTTTGGTGTGTTGGGTTCGAATGTGCCGTGCCTGGTGCGGGCGGTGGTGGCCTGCGGCTGGTTCGGTATCCAGACCTTGTTCGGCGGGCTGGCCATCCACCTGTTCCTGGGCTCGGTGTTCGAGGGCTGGAAGGCCCTGGGCGGCACCGGCGAGGTGATCGGCTTCATGATTTTCTGGTGCCTGAACCTGTGGGTGGTGCTGCGCGGTGCCGAGTCCATCAAGTGGCTCGAAACCCTCTCGGCGCCGTTGCTGGTGGCGGTGGGCCTGGGCCTGCTGGTATGGGCACTGCCGCACATGTCGATGACCGAACTGCTGGCCCAGCCGCCCAAGCGCCCCGAGGGGGCGAGCATGGTCGGCTACTTCTGCGCCGGGCTTACCGCCATGGTCGGTTTCTGGGCCACGCTGTCGCTGAACATACCGGACTTCAGCCGCTATGCCCGCAGCCAGAAGGACCAGATTCTGGGGCAGATTTTCGGTTTGCCGCTGACCATGTTCCTGTTTGCGTCATTGGGCGTGGTACTCACGGCGGCTTCCGCCTCGCTGGTGGGCGAAACCGTGTCGGACCCGGTCAGCCTGATCGGCAAGATCCACAGCCCGTTCTGGGTGGCCCTGGCCATGGCGCTGATCGTGATAGCCACTCTGTCGACCAACACGGCGGCGAACATCGTCTCGCCCACCAACGACTTCCAGAACATTGCCCCCCGTTTGATTGGGCGCAGCCGGGCGGTATGGCTTACCGGCTTCATCGGCTTGGCCCTGATGGGCCACGAGTTGCTGAAGAAGCTGGGCTTGATTGTGTCCGACCTCAGCCTTGAAAGCGTGTATTCCAATTGGCTGCTGGGCTACTCCAGCCTGCTGGGGCCGATTGCCGGCATCATGGTGGTGGACTACTTCCTGGTGCGTCGCCAGCAGCTGGACCTGGCCGGGCTGTACCGCGACGACGTTTACCCGGCCTGGAACTGGGCCGGGTTTGCCGCCTTTGGCGTGCCGGTGGCATTGACCGTGATGGCCATCGGCAACAGCCGCTTCAGCTGGTTCTACGACTATGGCTGGTTCACCGGGTCGTTGCTCGGGGCCGCCATGTATTACCTGTTCGCCGGCTTGGCCGCCCGCACCCCTGCGCGGGTAGCCAAGCCGTTGCCTTGAAGCCGGCACACCCGCCGTGCGCCACGATCACAACAATGCCTGAGGATGAACCCGTGAACCCAGCCCAAGACCTTCTGCAAAGCACTGACCAGCACGTCGACAGCGCACGCCTGTGGCAATCGCTGATGGACCTGGCCCGCCTGGGGGCCACTGCAAAAGGCGGTGTCTGCCGCCTGGCCCTGACCGACCTGGACCGCCAGGCCCGTGACCTGTTCGTGCAGTGGTGCGAACAGGCCGGGTGCACGGTGAGCATCGATGGTGTAGGCAACCTGTTTGCCCGCCGCCCCGGGCGCAACCCGGCGCTGCCACCGGTGATGACGGGCAGCCACATCGATACGCAGCCCACGGGTGGCAAGTTCGATGGCTGCTTTGGGGTGATGGCTGGCCTGGAGGTGATCCGCACCCTCAACGACCTGGGCGTGGAAACCGAGGCGCCGCTGGAGGTGGTGGTGTGGACCAACGAAGAGGGCTCGCGTTTTGCGCCGTGCATGATGGGCTCAGGCGTGTTCGCCGGCAAATTCAGCCTGGCTGACACGTTGGCCAAACGTGATGCCCAGGGCACCAGCGTCGGCGAGGCCCTGGGTGCCATAGGCTATGCCGGGCCCCGCAGCGTGACCGGCCACCCGGTGGGTGCGTACTTCGAGGCACACATCGAACAAGGCCCGATTCTGGAAGACCAGGCCAAAACCATCGGTGTGGTGCTGGGGGCGCTGGGCCAGAAGTGGTTCGACCTGACCTTGCGCGGGGTCGAAGCGCATGCCGGCCCCACCCCCATGCACCTGCGCAAGGACGCCCTGGTAGGTGCGGCGGCCGTGGTGCAGGCGGTGAACCGTACCGCGCTGGCTCACCAGCCCCACGCCTGCGGCACAGTGGGTTGTCTGCAGGCGTACCCGGGCTCGCGCAACGTGATACCCGGGGAGGTGCGCATGACCCTGGACTTCCGGCACCTTGAGGGTGAACAGCTGGATGCGATGATTGCCGAAGTGCGCGGAGTGATCGAGGCCACCTGTGCCATGCATGGTCTGGCCCATGAGCTGGTGCCTACGGCAGACTTCCCGGCCTTGTACTTCGACAAAGGTTGTGTCGACGCGGTGCGCCAGTCGGCCGAGGCGTTGGGTTTGCCGCACATGGACATCGTCAGCGGGGCGGGGCACGACGCGATCTTCCTGGCAGAGCTGGGCCCGGCAGGGATGATTTTCGTGCCCTGCGAGAATGGAATCAGCCACAACGAGATCGAGAATGCCACGGCGGAGGACTTGGCTGCGGGCTGTGCGGTGTTGCTGCGAGCGATGCTGGCAGCTTCCCAGGCGGTGGCCAAGGCGCAGCTGGCGGCCTAGTCAGGATGCTGGCACCAGCAAGCCATCGCGCCCCAGGTGATAGCGCTGCAGGTCGGCGGCCAAGGTCAGGTTGCCGCGATAATGCGCCTGGGCTTCATGGCGTACGTCGTCGATGGAGGGGCTGCGTTGGGGGTCTGCCTGGTAGCGGGCGCTGAAGTGCGTCAGCACCAGGTTTCGGACGCCGGCGCTCTCGGCCATGTGCGCCACATCAGCGGCGGTGCTGTGGCCGTAGGTAACCCCTGTGCGCTCCACCGCCGGCTGGGTGAACGTGGCCTCGTGCACCAGTACGTCGGCATCGGCTGCCACCCCTGCCAGCAAATCGGGGGTATCATTATCTCCGCAGATGATGACCCGACGCGGTGCACGGCCCGGGCTCAGGTAATCGGCGGCATCCAGCGCACGTTCACCATGCTGCACAGGCAGGCCCTTTGCCAAATCCCCCCACAGAGGGCCGCGCGGGATGCCTTCGGCGTCCAGGCGGTCGGTGTTCAGGCGCGGCTGCGGACACACTTCGTCGAATACATACCCCACACTGGGCACTCGATGGGAGAGCGCGACGGTGGTGACCTTGACCGTGCCGTTCTGCCAACCCTCGAAACCTTCCACCGCCAGTAGCCGCAGCTCGAAAGACAGGTGGCTGTCGGTGGCCGCAAGGCTCAGGCGCAGCCAAGGGTGCAGCGCCTCAGGCAACACCACGTTCAGGGGATCGCGCCGGCCATTCATGCTTGCACTGGACAACAGGCCGGGCAGGCCCAGGCAATGATCGCCATGCACATGGGTGATGAAAATGCCTGCCAGGTCCTGGGCGGACAACGGCGTGTGCAGCAGGCGGTGCTGGGTACCTTCACCACAGTCCACCAGGTACCAGCCTCTGCCCGTGGTTTCGAGCAGCGCTGTGGCGCTGACATTGCGGGCCTTGGTCGGCACTCCGGCCGAAGTGCCGAGAAACAGCAGGTCCATTCTTACTCCTGTGATGGCCGGCTTATGCCGGGGCGGTGTTCAGTTCATGGCCTTGGTATCAGCCTGGCGCCACACCAGCTTGCTGGTGTCGTAACCCTGTTCACGGGCGATGCCCAGCAACTGGTCGCGGGTTTGGTCGGGGATGGCGGGGGTGCGTGACAGCAGCCACAGGTATTCCCGGTTCGGGTGGCCTACCAGCGCCACGCGGTAGTCCTTGTCGTGGTACAGCACCCAGTACTCGCCCTTGGTCAGGTCCGGTGCCAGGCGGCTGAACCAGTTGTCGAAGCGTACCCACAGCTTGTCGGTACTGCCAGCCTGCTGGGCCTCGGCAATGCCCTTGGCCTCGTTCCACTCGCCGTCCTTCTCCTTGCAGCGGTTGGTGACGTCGATGCGGCCATCGGTGCGCAGGGCATAGTGGGCCTCGGACTGCACGCAGTTGCGCTGGAAGAACATTGGCAGGCGTGCCAGTTCGTACCAGGTGCCCTGGTAGCGTTGCAGGTCCACTTGCTGAGTGCGCGGCGGGGCGGGGTGATCGTTGCCGGCGCAGCCGTAAAGGGCCAGGGCCATGCAGGAAAGCATCAATGCCTTGCGTATCGCCATTGCGTTTCTCCCGGAAGTTGGGTGCCTGAATGTTTCGATGCCAGGCGCGAGCAAAAGTTGTGCGCAATCGCACGATGCACCAGTCCCGGTTTTGGCAGACGTGCAGCCACCTGCCTGGGTTACCATCGATGGCATCGCCTTATACCCACAGGAGTGTCGCCCATGGCCGAATACAGCGCGTTCAAGGTCGAACTGATCGACAACATCGCACACGTCCAGATCAACCGGCCTGAAAAGCTCAATGCCATGAATGCGGCATTCTGGGAGGAGATCATCGATATCTTCCAGTGGGTGGACGACACCGATGCCATACGGGTGGTGGTCATCAGTGGCGCCGGCAAGCACTTTTCTGCCGGCATCGACCTGGCGCTACTGGCGTCGGTGGCGGGCCAGCTGGGCAAGGATGTGGGGCGCAATGCGCGGCTGTTGCGCAAGACCATCCTGCGCATGCAGGCTTCGTTCAATGCGGTGGACCAATGCCGCAAGCCGGTACTGGCGGCGGTGCAGGGCTACTGCATCGGCGGGGCCATCGACCTGATATCAGCCTGCGACATGCGCTATTGCAGCGCTGACGCGCAGTTTTCCATCAAGGAAATCGACATGGGCATGGCGGCCGATGTCGGCACGCTGCAACGTTTGCCACGTATCATCAGCGACGGCATGATGCGGGAGCTGGCCTACACCGGGCGCAATGTGGAGGCTGACGAGGCGCTGCGCATTGGCCTGGTGAACCGCGTGTACGATGACGCTGCGACTCTGCTGGACGGCGTTTTTGCCATGGCCCGGGACATTGCCGCAAAATCGCCCATTGCCGTGGCCGGCACCAAGCACCTGCTCAGCTACATGCGTGACCACCGCGTTGACGACGGCCTTGACTACATCGCTACCTGGAACGCTGCGATGCTGCAGTCCGAAGACCTTCGGCTGGCGATGGCAGCGCACATGAGCAAACAGAAACCGACGTTCACCGACTGACAACCCCGGGGGACGCGCCTTACAGGAACCCTGATATGTCAGCACGCTGGACCACTGCAGTACTCGACCCCCAGATCACCGGCGGCCTGGCAGTGGCCCGTAGCCCGGAAGGGTTTCTGGTGGCCGACGAGGGAGCAATGTTCCCCCGGGACTGGCTGAAACGCCAGGGCCTGGACGTGCTGTGTGAACACGGCATCGGCCATTTCGACGGCCAGCCAGTGTTCCTGCTGGAGCTGCACAGCGCAGCGGCCCTACCAGGCTGCAGCTGGCGCGGCTTGCGCGCGTTCATGCTGGAGGGTGATTTCGACACCTACAAGGTGCTGGGCTATGCCGCACAGATTGGCACCTGGGCGCGGGAACACCGGTTCTGCGGCAGCTGCGGCCAGGCCATGACGCAAATCCGCTGGGAGCGGGCCATGCACTGTACGGCCTGCGACCTGCGCAGCTACCCGCGTATTTCACCGAGCATGATCGTGCTGGTGACCCGGGGCGATGAGATCCTGCTGGCACGCTCTCCGCGCTTTGTGGCCGGCGTATACAGCACCCTGGCAGGCTTTGCCGAGCCCGGCGAGTCTGCCGAGGATTGCCTGGTGCGCGAGGTACACGAAGAAGTGGCGGTGCAGGTGAAGAACATCCAGTACGTGGGCAGCCAGTGCTGGCCATTTCCACACTCGATGATGCTGGGTTTTCATGCCGAGTACGCCGGTGGCGACATCGTGATGCAGCCCGATGAAATCGAGGATGCGCAGTGGTTCAGCGTGCACCACCTGCCGCCGCTGCCGGCGGGCCGCTCCATCGCCCGCCACCTCATCGACCTGTACGTTGCACGGCGGTTAGGCCTGCCCGAACCAGTGCTGCCACGCTAGGCGCACGGTCAGCGCCAGCACCACGGTGATGAACACGGGGCGGATGAACTTGCTGCCCCCGCTGATGGCGGTGCGCGCACCAAAGAACGCGCCGACCATCACCGACAGGCCCATACACAGGCCCACGATGTAATCCACCTGCCCGGACAACACGAACACCGTCAGCGCTGCGATGTTGCTGACGAAGTTCATGCTGCGGGCCACGCCGCTGGCACGTACCAGGTCGATGGGGTACAGCAGCAGGGTGCTCACCGTCCAAAATGCCCCGGTGCCGGGTCCTGCAACGCCGTCGTAGAAGCCCAGGGCCAGGCCCTGCGGCGCCTGCCACTTCTTGCTGATTGGCGCTTCGGCATCCAGCGGCGCCTTGGGCGTGCCGCCGAACAGCAGGTAGATGCCGCAGGCAAACACGATCACGGGCAGCATTTTGTTCAGCCATTCGGCCGGCATGTAGTGGGCCACCACCGCGCCCAGCAGCGCGCCGACCAACGTGCCGAGCAATGCCCGCCGCCATTGCACCGGGTGGAACAGCTTGCGCCGGTAGTAGGTGAACCCCGCCGTGGCAGAGCCGAATGTGGAACTGAGCTTGTTGGTACCCAGCACCAGGTGAGGCGGCATGCCGGCCGTGAGCAGGGCGGGGGTGGTCAGCAGGCCGCCACCGCCGGCGATGGCATCGATGAAACCGGCGACAAAGGCAACCAGGACCAGGATCAGTAGGGTGAGGGGTTCAACAGTGAGCTCGAAGGGCATGGCGTTCTGGCAGGCAGGGAGGCTGGGTGCGACAACAAGCCGCGTGCGAAGCAGCCCATGGTAATGCCGTGACGGGGCCGGTGCCAGTGCCGAGTGCTTTGCAGAACGCACAGCATGCCGTTTGCTGGCCTCGTCATAGGAACCAGCGGTACTCCCGAGCGCTCACCTCTTGCATGAACGCCAGGTGGTCCTGGCGCTTGTTTTCGCAGTACACCATCACGAACTCCTCCCCCAGGCCTTGTTTGGCCGCCGGGTGGTGCCGCATGGCGGCCACGGCGCTGAGCATGTCCGTGGGGAAATCGATGCCGCTGCTGCGGTCCTCGTTCAGCGGGGCGATCGGTTCCTGCCTGGTATCGAGCCCTTGTTCCATGCCGCACAGGATGGCCGCCAGGACCAGGTAGGGGTTGGCATCGGCACCGGCAAGCCGGTGTTCGATGCGTAAATTGGCCGGGTCTGACTCCGGGATGCGGATGCATGCGTCGCGGTCTTCGAAGCCCCAACTGGCGCGGCTGGCCGCATTGACCATGGCGCCGTAGCGGCGGAAGGCGTTGTGGTTGGCAGCAAATATCGGCATGCAATGGGGCAGCAGTGCCAGGCAGCCGGCCACAGCGTGGCGAAGCGGGCGCTGGCCGCCCGCTGCCAGCAGGTTGCTGCCCGCTGCATCGTACAGGCTGACGTGCACATGCATGCCGCTGCCAGGTGCCTGCAGGTAGGGTTTACTCATGAACGAGGCGCGGTAGCCGTGTTTGAGCGCGACGCCACGGGTGCTGCGGCAGAACAGTGCGGCCCAGTCTGCCGCACGCAGGCCATCATCGCAGTGGCCAAAGTTGATCTCGAACTGGCCGGGGCCCAGTTCCGCGCTGATCACGTTGGCGTCCACGCCTTGCAGGTTGGCGGTGTCGACCATGTCGCGCAGCACGTCGCCAAAGCGCGACAGCCGCTCCATGTGCATGTTCGGCTGGTTATCCGCATCGCCTGTCAGGCTGTCGCGGGGGCACTGCGGCAAGCCGTCTTTCAGTGCGCGGTCGAACAGGTAGAACTCCAATTCGAATGCGACTACCGGGTGGATACCGCGCCGCGCCAGGCGTTGCAGCACCCTGGCCAGTACTTCGCGGGGTTCGAACTCGATGGGCGCGGGGGTGCCGTCGGTGGTGATCAGCATCTGCCCCAGCGCTTGCTGCTCCCAGGTCACCGGCTTGAGTGTGCCGGGTATCAGCCGGCGCACGGCATCCGGGTCGCCATCGCTGAAACAGTAGTCACCGATGGGGAACAAGCCGCCCTGTGCCCCTAGCAGCACGGCATTTTGTGGCAGCTTCAGGGGGCTGCCTGCAGCAACGTTTTCCAGCATGTCGATGGGGTAGCGCTTGCCGTAGAAGTGGCCAGGGATGTCGAGGCACAGCAGATCGACATAGCGTACCTCAGGGTAGTGCGCCCTGAACGCGCGCACTTCGCTGGGCAGGTCGGGGAAGTCGGTGGCGGTGTTGGCCGTGCTGTCCAAGCCTGAGCTCATGAAACGTATCCAAGATTGTTTCAATCCAATCTAGCAGAAGCCCTACCCGGTGCCAGGCCCGCGTGCTGCACCCTTGACCTGGGTCAGGGGCTGGTCTTCCTGCGGGTTACCCTCGCTTTGCCCCCTACAGCCTTGCCGGTTGCCGTTTTGCCTGCGGCGGCCTTGGCTTTGCCGCCGCTTCTGCGCTTCTTTTTCCACGGCGGGGCCGTGCCGGCTGCTGGCCCGCTGATGGTCATGCGCAGGCCGCTGCAGCGTTCTACCAGCTTGCCCATCCAGGCCGACTGGCGGGTGACGAATTCGTCCAGGCTCATTTCGCCGCTTTGCACCATGTCCAATGCCTGCTCCCAGATAGCGGTAGTGCCTGGATCGGCGATGGCGCGGGGCACTGCATCAATCAGGCTGAACGCCGCAGGGGTGGCAGACAGCGCCTTGCCGTTCTTGACCAGGTAGCCGCGGTCGAGCAGGCCCTGGATGATACTGGCGCGGGTGGCCTCGGTGCCGATGCCGGTGGTTTCTTTCAGCTTCTGTTTCAGCCGCGGGTCGTCTACCAGTTTGGCCACGTTCTTCATGGCCTTGATGAGATCACCCTCGGTGAACGGCTTGGGTGGCTGGGTCCACAGGTCCTTCAACTGCACCGCCTGTACGGCGCAGCCCTGGCCCTGGCTCAGCGCCGGCAGTACCTGAGGCGGGGCGGCTTCACGACCCTTGGCCGGTGTGAGGGCTTCGGGCAGGGCGCGTCGCCAGCCCGGCTCGACAATCTGTTTGCCGACGGCCCGCAGGGCGTGGCCGGCGCAATCGAAGTCGGCCTGGGTGCGGTCATATTCGTGGTTTGGCAGAAACTGCGCCAGGTAGCGGGCGCGGATCAGGGTATACACAGCCTTGTGCTTGGCCGGTAGCCGCGCCGGGTCGCTGGCGGCAGCCGTGGGGATGATGCCGTGGTGTGCGCTGACCTTGGCGTCGTTCCAGGCCCGGGAGCGGCGCTGGGGCTCCAGGTGTGGCTGCAGCGGTGCCAGGCTGGCATCGGCCCGCTGCAGTGCAGCCAGAATGCCAGGCGCCTCACTGTGCTGGCTGAGCGGCAGGTAGCCGCAGTCGCTGCGTGGGTAGGTGATCAGTTTGTGTGTTTCGTACAGGGCCTGGGCGATGTCCAGGGTTTCCTGGGCACCCAGGCCGAATTTTTTCGAGCACAGCTCCTGCAACGTGCCGAGATCAAAGGGCAGGGGGGCGGCTTCGCGCACCCGCTCTGTGCTCACCCGGGTGGCGTGTGCGACCCCGGCATTGCCGATGTCTACTGCGGCCTGTTGCGCCAGTGCCTGGTTCAGGCAGCGGCCCTGCTCGTCGCAGGTGTCGTCCGGCGCCCGCCACTGGGCGTTGAAGGCCTGGCCGGCGTGGGCCAGTTGCACATCGATAGCCCAGAAGGGGACAGGCACGAAATCGGCGATGCTGCGGTCGCGGTCGACCACCAGGCGCAGGGTAGGGGTTTGTACCCGGCCCACTGGCAGCACCCCCTGATAGCCCGATTGCCGGCCCAGCAGGGTGAACAGCCGGCTCATGTTCATGCCGATCAGCCAGTCGGCGCGGGAGCGGCCCAGGGCCGAATGGTACAGGTTGAAGGTTTCGTGGCCGGGCAGCAGGCGGGCCAGGGCCTTGCGAATGGACGCATCGTCCAGGGCCGACAGCCACAACCGCTGTACCGGGCCTCGGTAACGGCAATGCTCGACCAGCTCGCGGGCGATCATTTCGCCTTCGCGGTCCGCATCGGTGGCGATGACGAGCTCGCGGGCTTCGCCCAGCAGGCGCTTGACCGCCTTGAACTGGCTGGCCGTTTTGGGTTTGACCTGCATCTTCCACTGCGCCGGGATGATCGGCAGGTCGGCGAGGTTCCAGCGCTTGTAGCGCTCGTCGTAGCTGTCTGGCGGGGCGGTTTCCAGCAGGTGGCCGATGCACCAGGTTACGCAGACGTCGGTACCCTGCCAGCAGCCGTCGGCCTTGCGATGGGCGCCGAGCACCTTGGCGATGTCTTTTGCCTGGGAGGGCTTTTCACAGAGGAACAGGCGCATGGCCGCAGACGCTTCATCAGGTAGATGGGCACTAGGATGCGCAAGCAGGCGCCGGGAGGCAAGTTTTATCTGGATGGATGTACAGGTTTTTGTGAAGGTTTGTGTGCGGTCAACGCGGTATGCGCTCGCTCGATACCCCTTGGTAGGCGCGAGCGCACCGCGTGACAGGGCCGCAGGGCGGCCCTGCGTGTCAGCCTTGGGCGTCGCGCAACATGTCCACGTGCGGAATACCCGCCTCCAGGAACTCCTCACTCACCACGCGAAAGCCCAGCCGTTCGTAAAACGGTGTGGCATGCACCTGGGCACTCAGGCGCTGCGTTTTCAGATCACGGTGCTGCGCTTCGGCGATTACCGCATTCATCAAGGCATCGCCCACCTTCAAGCCCCGCCAGTCCTTGAGCACCGACACACGGCCGATGGTGCCGTCAGACAGCAGCCTGGCCGTACCGATCGCATAGTCACCTTCAACGGCCAGGAAGTGCACCGCCGTCGGGTCATCGGAGTCCCATTCAAGTTCAGGCGGCACGTGTTGCTCGGCGATGAACACCGCTTCACGGATGCGGCGGATGTCGGCGTTGTCCTTGTGCCAATCGGCGAGGCGCACACGAATTTTATTCATTGGCGAATCCCAGGCTTCCTTGCTTGACCAGTTGCTGCACCAGCATCAGTGCGTCTTCATCCTGCAGCCATTGGCCGAGGTTGTCGATGTGCAGGGCATCGGCTGCGCACACCAGCTTCAGCAATTCGCGCAACTTGCCAGGCAGCGGGCAGCTGCGACCGCTGGCGAACAGCAACAGGTCTTGTTCGAACTCCGACCAGGCCATGCGCGCGCTCGGGTTACGGATCAGGATCGCACCCTGCTCAAGGGCATCGATCAGTTCTTCTTCCGACAGCTCTTCGCCGACGATTTGCTCGGGGTAGCGCGGCTCGGTCATGAACTGGCCGAACCAGGTCAGCAGCAGGTCCTTGTCACCCATATGCTTCTCGAGCAGCGCCTTGAGGCGGTCGAGGGCATCGTGCTGGATCTGGTGAGGGTCGCTGGCGGGCTGCGCGTCAGCGTCGCTGTAGCGCTCTTCGTCCGGCAGGAACTGGCCGAGGAAGTCGGTGAAGTGGGTCAGCACTTCGGCGGCGCTTGGGGCACGGAAGCCGACAGAGTAGGTTAGACAGTCGTCCACCGCCACGCCATAGTGGGCCAGGCGCGGTGGCAGGTAGAGCATGTCACCGGGCTCCAGGGTCCACTCACCGCTCTGCTCGAATTCGGCCAGGATGCGCAGGTCGCTGTGCTCCAGCAGCGCGCTGTCGCTGCTGCACATCTGGCCCACTTTCCAGTTGCGCTGGCCGTGGCCTTGCAGCAGGAACACGTCATAGTTGTCGAAGTGCGGGCCAACGCTGCCGCCTGGGGCCGCGAAGCTGATCATCACGTCATCGATGCGCCAGCTGGGCAGAAAACGGAAGTTTTCCAGCAGCTCGGCCACTTCCGGCACAAACTGGTCCACCGCCTGAACCAGCAGGGTCCAGTCTTTTTCTGGCAGCTCGGCGAAGGTGTCTTCGTTGAACGGGCCGCGACGCAGTTCCCAGGGGTGGGCGCCGTGCTCCAGCACGATCCGCGACTCCACTTCTTCCTCCAGCGCCAGGCCCGCGAGTTCGTCGGGGTCGATCGGGCTGATGAAATCGGGGAACGCCTGGCGCACCAGCAGCGGCTTCTTCTGCCAGTAGTCGCGCATGAATTCACGGGCAGAAATGCCGCCCAGCAGCTGCAGTGGAGTATCAGGATTCATGTTCAACCTATTGAAAAATCGTAATTTTTTTACGGGAATAAAAACGCCCGGCCAGGCCGGGCGTTGGGCGCGACGGTTGCTTTAGACGCGCTTGGCCTGGGCTGCCGCGTTACCGATGTAGGTCGCAGGGGTCAGCTGCTTGAGCTCGGCCTTGGCGTCGGCTGGCATGTCCAGGCCGTCGATGAAGGTCAGCAGTGCATCAGGGGTGATGCCCTTGCCACGGGTCAGCTCCTTGAGCTTCTCGTAGGGGTTCTCGATGTTGAAGCGACGCATGACGGTCTGGATCGGCTCGGCGAGCACTTCCCAGCAGGCGTCGAGGTCGGCCGCGATGCGGGCTTCGTTCACTTCCAGCTTGCCGATGCCTTTCAGGCTGGCTTCGTAGGCGATGACGCTGTGGGCAAAACCCACGCCCAGGTTGCGCAGCACGGTGGAGTCGGTGAGGTCGCGCTGCCAGCGCGAGATCGGCAGCTTGCTGGCCAGGTGCTGGAACAGCGCGTTGGCGATGCCCAGGTTGCCTTCGGAGTTCTCGAAGTCGATCGGGTTGACCTTGTGCGGCATGGTCGATGAGCCGATTTCGCCAGCCACGGTCTTCTGCTTGAAGTAACCCAGCGAAATGTAGCCCCACACATCCCGGTCGAAGTCGATGAGGATGGTGTTGAAGCGGGCAATGGCATCGAACAGTTCGGCGATGTAGTCGTGCGGCTCGATTTGCGTGGTGTAGGGGTTGAACTGCAGGCCCAGCTCGTCTTCGATGAAGGCGCGGGCGTTCTGCTCCCAGTCGACCTGCGAGTAGGCCGACAGGTGGGCATTGTAGTTGCCCACGGCACCGTTGATCTTGCCCAGCAGCGGCACGGCAGCCACCTGGGCGATCTGGCGCTCCAGGCGGTACACGACGTTGGCCAGTTCCTTGCCGAGGGTGGTTGGCGAGGCTGGCTGGCCGTGGGTGCGCGACAGCATCGGCACCTCGGCGTGGGCATGGGCCAGGGCACGGATGGCCTCGGCGATCTGGCGCATCAGCGGCAGCAGCACGTCATCACGGCCAGCGCGCAGCATCAGGGCGTGGGACAGGTTGTTGATGTCCTCGCTGGTGCAGGCGAAGTGGATGAACTCGCTGACTTTGGCCAGTTCTGGCAACTGGGCAGCCTGCTCCTTGAGCAGGTACTCGATAGCCTTGACGTCGTGGTTGGTGGTGCGCTCGATTTCCTTGACGCGTTCGGCGTGTTCAAGCTTGAAATCGGTGGCCAGGCTGTCGAGCACGGCGTTGGCCTCGGCCGAGAACGCCGGCACTTCGCCGATTTGCGGGTGGGCCGCCAGGCGCTGCAACCAGCGCACTTCGACCAGGGCGCGGAAACGGATCAGGCCGAATTCGCTGAAGATGGGGCGCAAGGCCTGGGTTTTGCCGGCGTAACGGCCGTCAACAGGGGAAACCGCAGTGAGCGAAGAAAGCTGCATGGGGTGTTCTCGGACAGTCAGGCTTTTGGAGGGCGCATATCATACATTAAAAGGCAGCCACAATCCACGAAGCTGCAAGCTGCAAGCTGCAAGCTGCAAGCTGCAAGCTGCAAGCTAAAAGCCGCAAGCCGCAAGCCGCAAGCCGCAAGCCGCAAGCGGTAAGCTACAAGCTACAAGCTAAAGGCGAACTGCTTCTACTTGCAGCTTGCAGCTTACCGCTTGAAGCTACCTGAGCATGTCGTAAAGTTCGTTGAGCAGTTTGCGGCGGCTGAAGACCAGTTGCCAGCGGTGGCCGCCCAGCTGGCGCCACAGGCGGGCGGCGCGGATGCCGGCCAGCAGCAGGGCGCGGATTTTCGAGGCGTTGCTGGCCTGCTGCAGGAAACGCATGTCGCCGTGCACCTGAATACGTTGGCGCAAGGTGCTGAGGGTGTCCTGGTACAAGGCTCCACTGGAAGCGATGACGTTTTCATGAACCAGGCCGAAATGGTCGGCCTGGGACTGAATTTGCGGCAAGCGGTTGCCGATGGTGTCCAACAAGTCACCGCGCTTGTTCAGCTGGCGCTCCAGGCCCAGCATCGACAGGGCATAACGCAGGGGTTCGCGCTGCAGGCTGCTGGGGTCGCGCTCCAGGGCGCCTACCAGTGCACGGTAGCCGTCGCGCAGGTTGAGGTCGTCGCCACCGAACACCTCCAGGGTGTCCTTGGGGTCACGCACCAGCAGGCTACCCAGCATGCAGCCGATGTTGGCCTCGCTGGCCTGGCCGGTACGGGCAATGCGGTCGACCAGCACCGCAGCCTGGAACACCCCGCCCAGCGCTACCAGTTGCTCCTGCAGGTTGGTCATGAGCGCGGGCTCCAGGGCTCTGCGGTTTCGATGACGCCACCACCCAGGCACACCTCGCCGTCGTAGAACACTACCGACTGGCCAGGGGTAACGGCCCGTTGCGGCTCGTCGAACACGGCGCGGTAGCCACTGGCGGTGCGCTCCAGGGTGCAGGGCTGGTCGCTCTGGCGGTAGCGCACCTTGGCGGTGAGGTTGCGTGGGCCGGTGAGGTCAACCGGGTTGACCCAGAAAATCTCCGAGGCGAGCAGGGCGCGGGAGAACAGCCAGGGGTGTTCGTTGCCTTGGCCGACCACCAGCACGTTGCGCTCCAGGTCCTTGTGCAGCACGTACCACGGCTCGTCACCGGCGTCTTTCAGGCCGCCGATACCCAGGCCCTGGCGCTGGCCGATGGTGTGGTACATCAGGCCGTGGTGGCGGCCAATCACTTCACCGTCCGTGGTTTCGATGTCGCCTGGTTGCGCCGGCAGGTACTGCTTGAGGAAGTCGCTGAAGCGGCGCTCGCCAATGAAGCAGATGCCCGTGGAGTCTTTCTTCTTGGCGGTAGCCAGGCCATGTTTCTCGGCGATGGCACGCACCTCGGGCTTTTCCAGCTCACCCACCGGGAACAGGGTGCGGGCGATTTCCTTGCCGCCCACGGCATGCAGGAAGTAGCTCTGGTCCTTGTTCGGGTCCAGGCCCTTGAGCAGCTCGGTGACAGCGCCGGTGTCGCGGCGGCGTACATAGTGGCCGGTGGCGATCAGGTCGGCACCCAGCGACAGGGCGTAATCGAGGAACGCCTTGAACTTGATCTCGCGGTTGCAGAGGATGTCGGGGTTGGGCGTGCGGCCAGCCTTGTACTCTTCGAGGAAGTGCTCGAACACATGGTCCCAGTACTCGGCGGCAAAGTTGGCCGTGTGCAGCTTTATGCCAATGCGGTCGCACACGGCCTGGGCGTCTGCCAGGTCTTCGCGGGCGGTGCAGTATTCGGTGCCATCGTCCTCTTCCCAGTTTTTCATGAACAGCCCTTCTACCTGGTAGCCCTGCTCGATGAGCAGAAGGGCGGAGACGGAAGAGTCCACGCCGCCGGACATGCCGACGATGACGCGGGTCTTGGCGGGGTCTTTAAGTACTGGGCTGGTCATGGTTACCGGTGTGTATCAAGGGGGAAAAACGCCGATTCTATCAAACCCGCAGCGGCGCGTCAGTCGCGCAGCAGGGCAAGGCTGTGCAAGGGGCCGGCCAGGTAGTCGTCCAGGCAGCGCGGTACCAGTTCGCTGCGCCAGCGCGCCGGGTCGGCCAGCAGCTCGTCGCGGGTCAGCCACAGCGCACGGGTAATGTCGCTGTCCAAGGCCAGGTGGGAATGATGGCGCACGGGGCGTGCGGCAAAGCAGATGCGCTGGTAGGTCACGCCGTTGCTGGGTGCGGTGTACAGGTAGATACCCACCAGGCCGGTTAACTCGACCTCCCAGGCGGTTTCTTCCAGGGTTTCACGCAAGGCGGCCTGGGCCAGGCTTTCATCAGGTTCCAGGTGGCCAGCAGGTTGGTTGAATACGGCTTTGCCGGCCTTGAATTCCTCGACAAAGAGAAATTTGCCGTCTTGCTCAATTACGGTGGCGACGGTGATATGGGGTTGCCAGGACACGATCAATACTCCTTAGGAGCTGCAAGCTGCAAGCTGCAAGCTGCAAGCTGCAAGTTGCAAGACAAGGCGTGCGCGGACTGCTTTTACTTGTAGCTTGCAGCTTCAAGCTTGCAGCTTCAAGCTTGCAGCTTAAAAAAAACCCCGGTGCGTGGCCGGGGTTTTTGCTGTTACTTCAAGCCAAGCTTACAGGGCTGCAATAGCGCTGTTCAGGGTCTGGCTCGGGCGCATCACCTTGGCGGTCAGCTCGGCATCCGGGGCGTAGTAGCCACCGATGTCGACTGGCTTGCCTTGCACCGCATTCAGTTCGGCAACGATGGCCTCTTCGTTATCACCCAGGGCCTTGGCCAGTGGCGCGAAGCGAGCCTGCAAGGCGGCGTCGTCGTTCTGTGCGGCCAGTGCCTGGGCCCAGTACAGGGTCAGGTAGAAGTGGCTGCCGCGGTTGTCGATACCGCCGACCTTGCGCGAAGGCGACTTGTTGGTGTCGAGGAACTTGCCAGTGGCCTGGTCCAGAGTGCTGGCCAGCACTTTTGCACGTGGGTTGTCGTAGGTGTTGCCCAGGTGCTCCAGCGATGCGGCCAGGGCCAGGAATTCACCCAGCGAGTCCCAGCGCAGGAAGTTCTCTTCCACCAGTTGCTGCACGTGCTTGGGTGCCGAGCCGCCAGCGCCGGTTTCGAACAGGCCACCGCCGCTCATCAGCGGGACAATGGACAGCATCTTGGCGCTGGTGCCCAGTTCCATGATCGGGAACAGGTCGGTGAGGTAGTCGCGCAGCACGTTGCCGGTCACCGAGATGGTGTCCTTGCCTTCGCGGATGCGGGCCAGGGAGAACTTGATGGCCTCTACCGGGGCCAGGATACGGATGTCCAGGCCGGAGGTGTCGTGGTCTTTCAGGTACTTCTGCACCTTCTCGATCATGACGCCGTCGTGGGCGCGGGCCGGGTCCAGCCAGAACACCGCAGGGGTGTTGCTCAGGCGGGCACGGTTGACGGCCAGCTTGACCCAGTCCTGGATCGGCGCGTCTTTCACCTGGCACATACGGAAGATGTCACCGGCTTCGACGTTCTGCTCCAGCACCACGGTGCCTTTGCTGTCGACCACCCGTACCACGCCGTCGGCCTGGATCTGGAAGGTCTTGTCGTGGGAGCCGTACTCTTCGGCTTTCTGCGCCATCAGGCCAACGTTCGGTACGCTGCCCATGGTGGTCGGGTCGAAGGCGCCGTTGGCCTTGCAGTCTTCGATGGTGGCCTGGTAAATGCCGGCGTAGCAGCGGTCCGGGATAACAGCCTTGGCGTCTTGCAGCTCACCTGCGGTGTTCCACATCTTGCCCGAGTCACGGATCATGGCCGGCATCGAGGCGTCGACGATCACGTCGCTTGGCACGTGCAGGTTGGTGATGCCCTTGTCGGAGTTGACCATGGCCAGGGCCGGGCGCTGGGCATACAGGGCCTGGATGTCGGCTTCGATCTCGGCCTGCTTGTCGGCTGGCAGGTCCTTGATGCGGGCGTACAGATCGCCGATGCCGTTGTTGGCGTTGAAGCCAACTTCGGCCAGCGCTGCGGCATGCTTGGCCAGCACGTCGTTGTAGAACTCTTCGACGATCACGCCGAACATGATCGGGTCGGACACCTTCATCATGGTGGCTTTCAGGTGCACCGACAGCAGCACGCCAGACGCCTTGGCATCGGCGATCTGCTCGGCGATGAAGGCTTTCAGGGCCTTGCGGCTCATGGTGGCGCAGTCGATGACTTCAGCTGCCTTGACGGCGGTTTTTTCTTTCAGGACGGTGGTGGTGCCATCCTTGCCGACCAGCTCGATGCGCAGGCTGTCGTCAGCTTCGATCAGGGCGGCCTTTTCGCTGCCGTAGAAGTCGCCTTGGGTCATGTGAGCCACGTGCGACTTGGAGTCGGCAGCCCAGGCGCCCATCTTGTGCGGGTGCTTGCGTGCGTAGTTCTTGACCGACAGCGGGGCGCGGCGGTCGGAGTTACCTTCGCGCAGTACCGGGTTTACGGCCGAACCCTTGATGCGGTCGTAGCGGGCGCGGGATTCTTTCTCTTGCGCGGTGGCCGGCTCGTCAGCGTAGTCAGGGATGTTGTAGCCCTTGGCTTGCAGTTCCTTGATCGCGGCCTTGAGCTGCGGTACCGAGGCGCTGATGTTCGGCAGCTTGATGATGTTGGCTTCAGGGGTGGTAGCCAGCTGGCCCAGTTCCGCCAGGTGATCGCCTACTTGCTTCTCTGCGCCCAGTTGCTCCGGGAAGGCGGCGAGGATGCGACCGGCCAGGGAGATATCGCGGGTTTCGACGGCGATGTCAGCGCAAGCGGTGAAGGCTTCGATGATCGGCAGCAGCGAGTAGGTGGCGAGGGCGGGGGCTTCGTCGGTGAAGGTATAGATGATCTTGGAACGGGTGGGCATGCGGGTTAACTCTCTATGTGCTGAGCGTGCTCGAGTCTCGTGCTGCGCAAGGTAGGCGCATCGCCCTGGCAGCGCCATGAGCGGAAAGTCGAGAG
The DNA here is from genome assembly GCF_016647865.1 of Pseudomonas sp. S60. Lineage (NCBI taxonomy): Bacteria > Pseudomonadati > Pseudomonadota > Gammaproteobacteria > Pseudomonadales > Pseudomonadaceae > Pseudomonas > Pseudomonas sp. S60. The sequence continues at coordinate 28,701 of NZ_JACVVH010000036.1, forward strand.
GCTGCGAGCGGTGATGGTGGATGCATCAGTCGAGCGTCAAGTGCCGAGCTGCGGTAACAACCCGGGCTTCGTGGCCTTCGATGGCCAAGGGCGGTCCGCATTTTTCCAAGGGATCGCCCCGATGACCCTACGGTCGCGGGGCAGTATATCAAACCAATCGGACTAATCAGCAAGGCCAGGTGATATCAGCCCATTTATAAGACGAAAGACGTAGCGGCAATGTGGCCGGTTGTCGCAGCTGGCGGGGCGGCCGAGACTAGGGATTTTGTAACTTGCTGCTTCTAACTTGCAGGGTGTGAAAGCTGGATTAGGCTGTGTGGATCGCATGATGTCCAACCCACACCCGACCGCGGAGTAGTGCAAGCATGGGATACCAGAAAATCAAGGTGCCAGCCGATGGCGCCAAGATCACCGTCAATGCCGACCATTCGCTCAATGTGCCTGACAACCCCATCATCCCCTACATCGAAGGGGACGGCATCGGCATCGATGTTTCGCCGGTCATGATCAAGGTGGTCGATGCTGCGGTGCACAAGGCCTACGGCGGCAAGCGCAAGATCGCCTGGATGGAGGTGTACGCCGGCGAGAAGGCCACGCAGGTCTATGACCAGGACACCTGGCTGCCTCAGGAAACCCTGGATGCTGTGCGCGACTACGTGGTGTCCATCAAGGGGCCGCTGACCACGCCGGTGGGGGGAGGCATCCGTTCGCTGAACGTGGCGCTGCGCCAGCAGCTTGACCTGTACGTCTGCCTGCGCCCGGTACTGTGGTTCCAGGGGGTGCCCAGCCCGGTCAAGAAGCCGGGCGACGTGGACATGGTGATCTTCCGCGAGAACTCCGAGGACATCTATGCCGGCATCGAATGGAAGGCGGGCTCCCCTGAAGCCGACAAGGTGATCAAGTTCCTGAAAGAAGAGATGGGGGTCACCAAGATCCGCTTCGACCAGGACTGCGGCATCGGCATCAAGCCGGTGTCGCGCGAGGGCACTAAGCGCCTGGTGCGCAAGGCCTTGCAATACGTGGTGGACAACGACCGCGAATCGCTGACATTGGTGCACAAGGGCAACATCATGAAGTTCACCGAGGGCGCTTTCAAAGACTGGGGCTACGAGGTGGCGCGGGACGAGTTTGGCGCCGAACTGCTCGATGGCGGCCCGTGGATGCGCTTCAAGAACCCGAAGTCCGGCCGCGAGGTCATCGTCAAGGACGCCATCGCCGATGCCATGCTGCAGCAGATCCTGCTGCGCCCGGCCGAATACGATGTGATCGCCACCCTCAACCTCAACGGTGACTACCTGTCCGATGCGCTGGCCGCCGAGGTCGGGGGTATCGGCATCGCGCCAGGCGCCAACCTGTCCGATACGGTCGCCATGTTCGAGGCCACCCACGGCACGGCGCCCAAATATGCGGGGCAGGACAAGGTCAACCCGGGGTCGGTGATTCTGTCTGCAGAAATGATGCTCAGGCACATGGGCTGGACCGAAGCAGCCGACCTGATCATCAAGGGCACCAACGGGGCCATCGCCGCCAAGACGGTGACCTATGATTTCGAAAGGCTGATGGATGGCGCCACCCTGGTGGGCAGCTCAGGCTTTGGCGAGGCAATGATCAAGCACATGTAATGGCACGGCAAACCGGCCGCCGCCTTGCAGGCAAGCGGCCGGTTACTGGCAAGCAAAGGCGCCGAGCCCTGTCAGGCGTCGGCGGTGTTGCTGGCTGCAGTCGTGCTAGCCTGGGCCTGGGTGACAGCGCTCGTGATGTTCACCGCATGTAGCCCCTTGGGCCCCTGGATGATATCGAACGTCACGGCCTGCCCGGCCTTCAGGGTTTTGTATCCGTCCATCTGGATGGCTGAAAAGTGGGCGAAAAGGTCTTCATCCTTGCCATCTTCAAGGACGAACCCATAGCCCTTGGCATTGTTGAACCACTTGACTTTACCGCTTGCCATCCCTATGTCCCTCTGCAAAGGACTCCATCACTGGAGTATCATCCACGTCATCCGCATACGAACCTGCGAAAAAATCGGGTTGACTGCGCGGATCTTTATTGACCACGGTGGGTTCTTATTGGTTGTAACACCGTTTTGCCGATAGTCAAGGTCATGCGGCGGCTGCACCAACGGCCTGCTGCAGGGTCAACCCATAACCTTATCCTGTCGATGTGATGAAATTCTTTCCATGCATGCACACAGCCAGATTCGACTAACATTCAATCAGGATCGCCCTCAATCCAACGAGGACGATGGCGCTGGTCTGGCGGTTCAGGAAGCCAAGCCGATCCTGCAGGCCCCACCGATGTACAAGGTGGTTTTATTCAACGATGACTACACGCCGATGGATTTCGTCGTCGAAGTGCTCGAAACGTTCTTTAATCTGAACCGCGAGCTGGCGACCAAGATCATGCTGACCGTCCATACCGAGGGGCGGGCAGTGTGCGGATTGTTTACCCGCGACATCGCCGAAACAAAGGCCATGCAGGTCAACCAATACGCCAGGGAAAGCCAGCATCCGCTACTCTGTGAAATCGAGAAGGACGGTTAATCGCCGACCACTTGGGTATGAGGTGAAGCTATGTTAAACCGCGAGCTCGAAGTCACCCTCAATCTTGCCTTCAAGGAGGCCCGTTCGAAGCGTCATGAGTTCATGACCGTCGAACATCTGCTGCTGGCACTCCTTGACAATGAGGCTGCCGCGACCGTTCTGCGCGCCTGTGGCGCCAATCTCGACAAGCTCAAGCACGACCTGCAAGAGTTCATCGATTCAACCACGCCGCTGATCCCGGTCAGCGATGAAGACCGTGAAACCCAGCCCACCCTGGGCTTCCAGCGGGTGCTGCAGCGTGCCGTGTTCCACGTGCAAAGCTCCGGCAAGCGCGAAGTCACCGGTGCCAATGTGCTGGTGGCCATTTTCAGTGAACAGGAAAGCCAGGCGGTGTTTCTGCTCAAGCAGCAGAGCGTGGCCCGTATCGACGTGGTCAACTTTATCGCCCATGGCATCTCCAAGGTGCCTGGCCACGGCCCGCATTCCGAGAGCGACCAGGAAATGCAGGACGAGGACGGCGGCGAAACCACATCCTCCAGCAACCCGCTGGATGCCTACGCCAGCAACCTGAACGAGCTGGCCCGTGCCGGGCGCATCGACCCGCTGGTGGGCCGCGAACAGGAAGTGGAGCGCGTGGCGCAGATTCTGGCGCGTCGCCGCAAGAACAACCCGCTGCTGGTGGGTGAGGCGGGGGTGGGCAAAACCGCCATCGCCGAAGGCCTGGCCAAGCGCATCGTTGATGGCCAGGTGCCCGACCTGCTGGCCCAAAGCGTGGTCTACTCCCTGGACCTTGGCGCGTTGTTGGCCGGTACCAAGTACCGCGGCGATTTCGAGAAGCGCTTCAAGGCGCTGCTTGGCGAGCTGCGCAAACGCCCGCAGGCCATTCTGTTCATCGACGAGATTCACACCATCATCGGTGCCGGTGCGGCGTCGGGCGGGGTGATGGATGCCTCCAACCTGCTCAAGCCGCTGCTGTCGTCGGGTGAAATCCGTTGCATCGGCTCTACCACGTTCCAGGAATTCCGCGGCATCTTCGAGAAAGACCGGGCCCTGGCCCGCCGCTTCCAGAAGGTGGATGTGAGCGAGCCGTCGGTGGAAGACACCGTGGGCATCCTGCGTGGCCTGAAAGGCCGCTTCGAGAGCCACCACAACATCGAGTACAGCGATGAGGCGCTGCGCGCCGCTGCGGAACTCGCTTCGCGGTACATCAACGATCGCCACATGCCTGACAAGGCCATTGACGTGATCGACGAAGCGGGTGCTTACCAGCGCCTGCAGCCAGAAGCCAACCGTGTGAAGCGTATCGATGTGCCGCAGGTTGAAGACATCGTTGCCAAGATCGCGCGCATTCCGCCAAAGCATGTCACCAGCTCCGACAAGGAACTGCTGCGTAACCTGGAGCGTGACCTGAAGCTGACCGTGTTTGGCCAGGATGCTGCCATCGACTCGTTGGCTACCGCGATCAAGCTGTCTCGCGCCGGGCTCAAATCGCCCGACAAACCTGTCGGTTCGTTCCTGTTCGCCGGCCCTACCGGCGTGGGCAAGACCGAGGCGGCACGGCAGTTGGCCAAGGCCCTGGGTGTGGAGCTTGTACGCTTCGACATGTCGGAATACATGGAGCGCCACACCGTGTCCCGCCTGATCGGTGCGCCACCCGGGTATGTGGGCTTCGACCAGGGCGGTCTGCTGACCGAAGCCATCACCAAGCAACCTCACTGCGTGTTGCTGCTCGACGAAATCGAGAAGGCCCACCCGGAAGTCTTCAACCTGCTGTTGCAGGTGATGGACCACGGTACCCTCACCGACAACAACGGGCGCAAGGCGGACTTCCGTAACGTGATCCTGATCATGACCACCAACGCCGGGGCAGAAACGGCAGCTCGGGCCTCGATCGGCTTCACTCATCAGGACCATGCGTCCGATGCCATGGAGGTCATCCGCAAAAGCTTCACGCCGGAGTTCCGCAACCGCCTTGACACCATCATCCAGTTTGGCCGCCTGAGCACCGAAACCATCAAGAGCATCGTCGACAAGTTCCTTATCGAGTTGCAGGCTCAGCTGGAGGACAAGCGCGTGCTGTTGGAAGTCAGCGATGCCGCACGCGGCTGGCTGGCGGTATCGGGCTACGACGTGCAGATGGGCGCACGGCCGATGGCGCGGTTGATCCAGGACAAGATCAAGCGGCCGCTGGCCGAGGAGATCCTGTTCGGGGAGCTGGCCGAGCATGGCGGTGTGGTGCATGTCGACTTGCGCGACGGCGAGCTGGTGTTCGACTTCGAGACTACCGCCGAGGTGGCCTAACGGTATTGGGGCCGCCTTGCGGCCCCTCTGTCGCCCACAAAAAAGCCCGGCACATGGCCGGGCTTTTTCATGGCTGGAGCTTAGCGCGCACGGTAGGTGATGCGGCCCTTGCTCAGGTCGTATGGCGTCAGCTCGACGCGAACCTTGTCGCCAGTGAGAATACGGATGTAGTTTTTGCGCATCTTTCCGGAGATGTGCGCGGTTACGACGTGCCCGTTTTCCAACTCCACGCGGAACATGGTGTTGGGCAGGGTGTCGACGACAGTACCTTCCATTTCGAAGCTGTCTTCTTTCGACATGCAGTTGAGCCCTCGGATCCAGTGTTGGCCCGACGCATAACCGCACCGGGCAAAAAAGTGGCGTGGATTATGCCGGAAAACTGTGTTTCAAGCCAATGCTTTCAATTGAGGGTGACCCAGCGCTGGTTTATCAGCAATTCGATGGGCCGGTACTGCGTCTTGTAGTTCATCTTCTTGCAGTTCTTGATCCAGTAACCCAGGTAAACCGCCTCCAGGCCCTGACGCAACGCCTCGCCGATCTGCCACAAAATGGCGAAGCGGCCCAGGCTGCGGCGCTCTTCGTCGGGCTCGTAGAAGGTGTAGACGGCAGACAGCCCGTTGGGCAACAAGTCGCACACCGCCACCGCCAGCAGGCGCCCGCCGGCGCGGAACTCGTAAAACCAGCAAAATGGCAGGTCACGTACCAGAAAGGTGGAAAACTGGTCACGGCTGGGTGGGTACATGTCGCCGTCGGCATGCCGGGCCTCGATGTAGCGCCGGTACAGCTCGAAATATTCTTCTTTGAAGGCGGGGCGTGCTGCGGTCACCGTCATGTCGGTGTTGCGCTTGAGAATGCGCCGTTGCTGGCGGCTGGGGGTGAAGCGTGCAGCCGGGATGCGTGCCGGCACGCAGGCATTGCAGTTCTGGCAATGGGGGCGATAGAGGTGATCGCCGCTGCGACGGAAGCCCATTTCCGACAGATCGGCGTACACGTGCACGTCCATCGGCTGGCTGGGGTCCAGAAACAGGGTGGTGGCCTGCTCGTCTGGCAGGTAGCTGCAGGAGTGGGGTTGAGTGGCATAAAACTTCAACCGCGCCAGCTCTGTCATGATCAACCCCCTCGGTAAGACGTTGCCTTAAGTGTAAGCCAGCTGTAGAAACTCGCCTAGGCGACCCAGTTGGCACTGTTGGGTTGGTCCAGATGGCGGTCGAGGTAGCGGGCGAACTCGGCGCGGCTGATGGCGTGCGCGCCCAGGCTGTGCAGGTGGTTGGTGGGCATCTGGCAGTCGACCAGCACGAAGCCGGCCTCGCGCAAGTGGTTCACCAGGGTTACAAAGCCTACCTTGGAGGCGTTGTCGGCGTGGCTGAACATCGACTCCCCGAAAAACAGCTGGCCCATGGCCAGGCCATACAGGCCACCCACCAGCTCGCCATCCTGGCGTACCTCCACGGAGTGAGCGATGCCGCGGCGATGCAGCTCGCAATACGCAGCGCACATGTTGTCGGTGATCCAGGTGCCGTCGGCATAGCTGCGCGGTGCGGCGCAGGCCGCGATGACGCTGGCAAAGTCCGTGTCGAAGCTGACTTGGTAGCGGCCCTGGCGCATCAGCTTGGCCAAGGAGCGCGACACATGTAGCTGGCCGGGCAGCAGCACCGTGCGTGGGTCGGGCGACCACCACATGATCGGCTGGCCGTCCTGGTACCACGGAAAGCAGCCATGCCGATACGCCTGCACCAGGCGCTCGGGGCTCAGGTCGCCGCCGGCGGCCAGCAGGCCGTTGGGTTCTTGCAGGGCCTTTTCCAGTGGCGGGAAGGTGAGGGCGTCGCGGGTGAGCCAGGTCAGCATGGTCTGCCTAACGGTGGGGGAGGGGAGAGGGGGCAGCATGGCGCGGGTACTTGCCAGGGTCAATGCCGATGGGGCTGATGTGCGGCGGCGCCTCACAACCGAATAGGCAAATTCCCACGCATTCATGAAAGCGTCGGCACCATCTGCCACATTTGCTGTCACACCTGTGCAAAAACACAGCATAAGCCTTTGTCACAGAAGGCAATGCGTGCTCAAATTGCAGCTATTGGAAAGTCGCCCCCGGTCAGACCCCTTATGGCTAAGCGCCATGGCGGCTGGCGGGCAGTAATGTTAAAAGTAGTGATCCGTTGGCCCAGGCCTGCCGGTCACTACTGGACGCGCACCACGCGCAGGAATAGACGCGTTTTGAAGAAATCCACCGCAACCCCAGCTCCCTTGCCTGTGCCCCTGTGGCGGCAGCAGCTGCACTATCGCCTGAAGGAAGGCGCGTTGATCGCTGTCGGCGCCCTGTGCCTGTACCTGTGGATGGCGCTGCTCACCTACGACACCTCGGACCCGGCTTTCAGCCACACGGCCACGGTCGACCAGGTGCAGAATGCCGCCGGGCGTGCCGGGGCGTACTTCGCCGACATCCTGTTCATGGTGCTTGGCTATTTCGCCTACATCTTCCCGCTGCTGCTGGCGCTCAAGACCTGGCAGATCTTCCGTCAGCGTCACCAGCCCTGGGACTGGAGCGGCTGGCTGTTCTCCTGGCGGCTGATCGGCCTGGTGTTCCTGGTGCTGTCGGGCGCGGCCTTGGCGCACATTCATTTCCACCCCCCGGCCAGCATGCCGTTCTCGGCTGGCGGGGCGTTGGGCGAAAGCCTCGGCGAGCTGGCCCGCAACTTCTTGAACGTGCAGGGCAGCACCCTGATGTTCATCGCCCTGTTCCTGTTCGGCCTGACCGTATTTACAGACCTGTCGTGGTTCAAGGTGATGGACCTTACCGGCAAGATCACCCTCGACCTGCTGGAACTGGTGCAAGGCGCCGCGTCGCGCTGGTGGGAGGCGCGCAACGAGCGCAAGCGCCTGGAGGCGCAACTGCGCGATGATGAACCGGTGGTGCCTGCGGCCAAGGCCGCGCCCGTTACGCCGGAAAAACGCGAACCGGCCAAAACACCGTTGCGCGAGCGCCTGTTCAAGCGCGAAGAAGCCCCTGCCCAGGCAGCAGAGCCGCGTGAGCCTACCCTGGGGCGTGAACCTGTATTGGCCCGCGAACCGGTGGTGGAGCGCGAGCCCGTGGTACCGCGCCCGCAGGCAGCCATGCCAACGATCGTGCCGCCTTCCGCCGCCAAGGCGCCCGAGCCCAGCAAGCGGGTGATGAAAGAGAAGCAAACGCCACTGTTCATCGACAGCGCCGTGGAGGGCACCTTGCCGTCCATTTCCATCCTGGACCCGGCCGAACAGAAAAAGATCGAGTATTCGCCTGAATCGTTGGCGGGCGTAGGTCAGTTGCTGGAGATCAAACTCAAGGAGTTCGGCGTCGAAGTGACGGTGGATTCCATCCATCCGGGCCCCGTGATCACCCGCTATGAAATCCAGCCTGCGGCCGGTGTGAAGGTCAGCCGTATCGCCAACCTTGCCAAGGACCTGGCGCGCTCGCTGGCCGTGACCAGCGTGCGCGTAGTGGAAGTGATCCCAGGCAAGACCACCGTCGGTATCGAGATCCCCAACGAAAACCGGCAGATGGTGCGCTTCTCTGAGGTGCTGGCCACGCCGCAGTACGATGACCAGAAGTCCCCAGTGACGCTGGCGCTGGGCCATGACATCGGTGGCAAACCGGTGATCACCGACCTCGCCAAGATGCCCCACCTGCTGGTGGCCGGTACCACCGGCTCCGGTAAGTCGGTGGGTGTGAACGCCATGATTCTGTCGATCCTGTTCAAGTCCAGCCCGGAAGACGCGCGGCTGATCATGATCGACCCGAAAATGCTCGAGCTGTCCATCTACGAAGGCATCCCGCACCTGCTGTGCCCGGTGGTCACCGACATGAAGGACGCCGCCAATGCGCTGCGCTGGAGCGTGGCCGAAATGGAACGCCGCTACAAGCTGATGGCGGCCATGGGCGTGCGTAACCTGGCGGGCTTCAACCGCAAGGTGAAGGACGCCCAGGAAGCGGGTGAAATCATTCACGACCCGCTGTACCGTCGCGAAAGCATGGAGGACGAGCCGCCAGCACTGAAAACCCTGCCCACCATCGTGGTGGTGGTGGACGAGTTTGCCGACATGATGATGATCGTCGGCAAGAAGGTCGAAGAGCTGATCGCCCGGATCGCGCAAAAGGCACGTGCGGCGGGTATCCACCTGATTCTCGCTACCCAGCGCCCGTCGGTGGACGTGATCACCGGCCTGATCAAGGCCAACATCCCGACCCGCATGGCGTTCCAGGTATCGAGCAAGATCGACTCGCGTACCATCATCGACCAGGGCGGTGCCGAGCAGTTGCTGGGCCATGGTGACATGTTGTACATGCCGCCCGGTACCAGCCTGCCTATCCGCGTACACGGCGCGTTCGTGTCCGACGATGAAGTGCACCGCGTGGTGGAAGCGTGGAAGCAGCGCGGCGCCCCGGACTACAACGACGACATCCTCAACGGTGTCGAGGAAGCCGGCAGTGGCTTCGAAGGCGGTGGCGGCGGTGGTGATGGCGACGATTCCGAAAGCGACGCCTTGTACGATGAAGCCGTACAGTTCGTGCTCGAGAGCCGCCGTGCGTCCATCTCGGCCGTGCAGCGCAAGCTCAAGATCGGCTACAACCGCGCTGCCCGCATGATCGAAGCCATGGAGATGGCCGGTGTGGTCACCCCCATGAACAGCAACGGCTCGCGGGAAGTGATTGCCCCAGGCGGCCCGCGCGACTGATGATCACCCTGCCGGTCGCCAACCATGGCGCCCGGCTTATTAACGCTCAATGAGGATTCCCATGCGCGCAATTCGCATGCTGTTGGTTTCTGCCCTTGCCCTGGGCCCTGTTGCAGCCTTTGCCGGCGAGCAAGACGTACAACGCCTGACCCAGTTGCTGGAGAAGTCGCAAACCATCGAGGCCAATTTCTCCCAGCTGACCCTGGATGCCGGTGGCACCAGCCTGCAGGAAACGTCTGGCAAGATGACCGTGAAACGGCCAGGCCTGTTCTACTGGCACACCGATGCGCCCCAGGAGCAGGTGGTGGTGTCAGACGGCATCAACGTCACCCTGTGGGACCCTGACCTGGAACAGGCCACCATCAAGAAGCTCGACGTGCGCCTGAACCAGACCCCGGCGCTGTTGTTGTCCGGTGACGTCTCGAAGATCAGCCAGAGCTTCGACATTACGTCGAAGCAGCAGGGGGACGTGATGGACTTCACCCTCAAGCCCAAAACCAAGGACACCTTGTTCGATTCGCTGCGCGTGTCGTTCCGCAAGGGCCTGATCAACGACATGCAGCTGATCGACAGTGTCGGCCAGCGCACCAACATCCTGTTCAACGGCGTCAAGGCCAACCAGGCAGTGGCCGATAGCCGCTTCAAGTTCGACATCCCCAAAGGCGCGGATGTGATCAAGGAGTAACCAGAGCCCGTCATGGACCTGTTTCGAAGCGAACCTGTCGCCCAGCCCCTCGCGGCGCGCCTGCGCCCGTCCAACCTGGACGAGTACGTGGGCCAGGAGCACCTGCTGGCCCGTGGCAAGCCGCTGCGTGAGGCGCTGGAGCAGGGCGCACTGCATTCGATGATTTTCTGGGGCCCGCCTGGGGTGGGCAAGACCACCCTGGCGCGGCTGTTGGCCCAGTTCTGCGATGCGCATTTCGAAACCGTGTCAGCGGTACTGGCCGGGGTCAAGGAGATCCGCCAGGCGGTGGAGGTGGCCAAGCAGCAGGCCGGGCAATACGGCCGGCGCACCATTCTGTTCGTCGATGAAGTTCACCGCTTCAACAAGTCGCAGCAGGACGCCTTTCTGCCGTTTGTGGAAGACGGCACCCTGCTGTTCATCGGCGCGACCACCGAAAACCCATCGTTCGAACTCAACAACGCCTTGCTTTCACGGGCACGGGTGTACGTGCTCAAGAGCCTGGACGAAGCGGCCCTGCGCAAGCTGGTGAACCGTGCACTGACCGAAGAACGTGGCCTGGGCAAGCGCAACCTGCAAGTTGGCGATGAGGCGTTCAAGATGCTGATGGCCGCTGCCGACGGCGATGGCCGGCGCATGCTCAACTTTCTGGAAAACGCCGCCGACCTGGCCGAAGACGGCAGCGAAATCAATGTAGAACTGCTGCAGAGCCTGCTGGGCGACAGCCGCCGCCGGTTCGACAAGGGTGGCGAAGCGTTCTACGACCAGATTTCGGCGCTGCACAAATCGGTGCGTGGATCTGATCCGAATGCGGCCCTGTACTGGTTCGCGCGCATGCTCGATGGTGGCTGCGACCCGCTGTACATCGCCCGCCGTGTGGTGCGCATGGCCAGCGAAGACATCGGCAACGCCGACCCCCGTGCGCTCAGCCTGTGCCTGGCGGCATGGGACGTGCAGGAGCGCCTAGGTAGCCCGGAGGGCGAGCTCGCCGTCGCCCAGGCCATCACCTACATCGCCTGTGCCCCCAAGAGCAACGCCGTTTACGTCGGCTTCAAGACCGCCCTGCGCGAAGCTGCCGAGCATGGCTCGCTGGAAGTGCCGCTGCACCTTCGCAACGCCCCGACCAAGCTGATGAAGCAGTTGGGCTACGGCGACGAGTACCGTTACGCCCACGACGAGCCAGATGCCTACGCAGCAGGTGAAGACTACTTCCCCGATGCACTTGAGCCGCGCCCTTATTACCAGCCTGTACCCCGCGGCCTTGAATTGAAGATCGGCGAGAAGCTGCGGCACCTGGCCGACCTGGACCGCAACAGCCCCCGCCAGCGGAGAAAACCATGATTGCGTTGATCGCTGCGGTGACGGCGGGTGGCATCGCCGGCACCCTGCTACGCTTTGCCACCGGCAATTGGGTGGTCGCCCACTGGCCACGGCACTTCTATCTGGGTACGCTGGCCGTGAACCTGGTCGGCTGCCTGCTCATCGGTCTTTTGTACGGGCTGTTCTTGCATAAACCCATGGTGCCAGTGGAGCTGCGTGCCGGCCTGATCGTGGGTTTTCTGGGCGGCCTGACCACTTTTTCTTCCTTTTCGCTGGATACCGTGCGCTTGCTGGAAAGCGGGCAGGTACCTCTGGCATTGGGCTATACCGGTATCAGTGTGGTGGGCGGCCTGCTCGCGACCTGGGCCGGGCTGTGCCTTACCCGTTTCTGAACCAACACCTACCTATAACGAGAGAACGATATGCTCGATTCCAAACTGTTACGCGGCCAACTTCAGGAAGTGGCAGAACGCCTGGCCTCCCGTGGCTTCAGCCTGGATGTCGCGCGCATCGAATCACTGGAAGAACGCCGCAAGGCGGTGCAGACCCGCACTGAACAGCTGCAGGCCGAGCGTAACGCCCGCTCCAAGTCCATCGGCCAGGCCAAGGCCAAGGGCGAGGACATTGCACCGCTGATGGCCGACGTCGAGCGCATGGCCAACGAGCTGGCCGCTGGCAAGGCCGAGCTGGACGGTATTCAGGCTGAGCTGGACGGCATTCTGTTGACCCTCCCCAACCTGCCGGACGCCAGCGTACCGGTGGGCGCCAGCGAAGACGACAACGTCGAAGTGCGCCGCTGGGGCACGCCGACAGCCTTCGATTTCGAGATCAAGGACCACGTTGCCCTGGGTGAAGTGAGCGGCGGCCTGGACTTCGAGGCGGCTGCCAAGCTGTCTGGCGCCCGCTTTGCCGTGCTGCGTGGCCCCATAGCCCGCCTGCACCGTGCGCTGGCGCAGTTCATGATCAACCTGCACACCGGTGAACATGGCTACGAAGAGCACTACACCCCTTACCTGGTGCAGGCCCCTGCGTTGCAAGGCACCGGCCAGTTGCCGAAGTTCGAGGAAGACCTGTTCAAGATCACCCGTGAGGGTGAGGCTGACTTCTACCTGATCCCGACCGCTGAAGTGTCGCTGACCAACCTGGTGGCCGGGGAAATCCTCGATGCCAAGCAACTGCCGCTCAAGCTGGTCGCACACACGCCGTGTTTCCGCAGTGAGGCCGGTGCGTCTGGCCGCGACACCCGCGGCATGATCCGTCAGCACCAGTTCGACAAAGTCGAGATGGTGCAGGTGGTAGAGCCGGCCAAGTCGATGGAAGCCCTGGAAGGCCTCACCGCCAACGCCGAACGTGTGCTGCAGTTGCTGGAACTGCCTTACCGCGTACTGGCCCTGTGCACAGGCGACATGGGCTTTGGCGCAGTGAAAACCTACGACCTGGAAGTGTGGGTGCCCAGCCAGGACAAATACCGTGAAATCAGCTCGTGCTCCAACTGTGGCGACTTCCAGGCGCGCCGCATGCAGGCGCGCTGGCGCAACCCGGAAACCGGCAAGCCTGAGCTGGTGCACACCCTCAACGGGTCCGGCCTGGCTGTTGGCCGTACTTTGGTGGCTGTGCTGGAAAACTACCAGCAGGCCGATGGTTCGATCCGCGTACCGGATGTGCTGAAACCGTACATGGGCGGCGTCGAGGTCATTCGCTAAATGGATTACCTGCCGCTGTTTCACAAGCTGCAGGGCGCCCTGGTGCTGGTCGTCGGCGGTGGCGAAATTGCCTTGCGCAAGGCGCGCCTGCTGGCCGATGCCGGCGCCGCGCTGCGCGTAGTCGCACCGGACGTGGACGGCCAGCTGGCCGCCATGGCCCGGGAAGGCGGCGGTGAAGTGCGGGTGCGTGGTTACCAGGCAGCCGACCTTGCCGAATGCCGCCTGGTGATCGCTGCCACCGACGACCCTGGCCTCAATGCCCAGGTGTCGGCGGATGCGCAGGCGTTGAGCCTGCCGGTCAACGTGGTGGACGCGCCGGCCTTGTGCACGGTGATTTTCCCCGCCATCGTCGACCGCTCGCCGTTGGTGATCGCCGTGTCCAGCGGTGGCGATGCGCCGGTGCTGGCACGCCTGATCCGCGCCAAGCTGGAGGCCTGGATACCTGCCGCCTATGGCGAGCTGGCCGGTTTGGCAGCGCGGTTCCGGCACAGGGTCAAATCCCTTTACCCGGACGTCAACCAGCGTCGCGGGTTCTGGGAAACCGTGTTCCAGGGCCCGATTGCCGAGCGCCAGTTGGCCGGGCAGGGCGCCGAGGCCGAGCGGTTGTTGCAAGCCATGGTCGACGGTGCTCCGGTTCAACAGGGCGGCGAGGTGTACCTGGTGGGGGCAGGGCCGGGCGACCCGGATTTGCTCACCTTCCGTGCCTTGCGCCTGATGCAGCAGGCGGACGTGGTGCTGTATGACCGGCTGGTGGCCCCGGCCATCATCGACATGTGCCGCCGCGACGCCGAGCGCATTTACGTGGGCAAGCGCCGCGCCGATCATGCCGTGCCCCAGGACCAGATCAACCGCCTGTTGGTGGACCTGGCCCAGCAAGGTAAACGCGTGCTGCGGCTGAAGGGGGGTGACCCGTTCATCTTTGGCCGTGGTGGTGAGGAAATCGAAGAGCTGGCCGAGCACGGCATCCCGTTCCAGGTAGTGCCTGGCATCACGGCTGCGAGCGGCTGCTCCGCCTACGGCGGCATTCCGCTCACCCACCGCGACTATGCGCAATCTGTGCGGTTCGTCACCGGTCACCTGAAGGACGGCACCAGCAACCTGCCATGGACCGACCTGGTAGCGCCAGGCCAGACCCTGGTGTTCTACATGGGCCTGGTAGGCTTGCCGACGATTTGCGCCGAACTGATCCGCCACGGCCGTGCGGCGGATACGCCTGCGGCGCTGGTTCAGCAGGGCACCACCCGCAACCAGCGGGTGTTCACCGGCACCCTGGCGGACCTGCCTGACCTGGTGGCCCGGCACGAGGTGCACGCGCCCACCCTGGTGATTGTGGGTGAGGTGGTGCAACTGCGGGACAAGCTAGCCTGGTTCGAAGGGGCCGGTACATAACCTCTTTTCAGCTCATGTACCTGTGGGAGCGGCTTCAGCCGCGAACACCGGCAAAGCCGGTGCCATCCACCGCGGTGCCTGCTTCGCGGGTAAACCCGCTCCCACACGGGGTGTCGGCTACCGGGTGTAGATCCCTTTACCAGGCAGCCGCGCCCGGTCGTGAGGCTGGCTGAAATCCTGCAGCGGGCCTTTTGGCACGATGCCGTTCGGGTTGATGGTGGTGTGGCTCAGGTAATAGTGCTTCTGGATATGTTCCATGTTCACTGTGCCTGCCACACCCGGCCATTGATAAAGCTCGCGCAGCCAGTGGGTCAGATTGGGGTAATCACACAGGCGGCGCAGGTTGCACTTGAAGTGCCCGTGGTACACCGCATCGAAGCGCACAAGCGTAGTGAACAGGCGAACATCAGCTTCGGTCAGGTACTCGCCGGCCAGGTAGCGGTTGCGGTCGAGTAGCGCTTCCAGATGGTCCAGCTCGCTGAACACATCATCAAACGCCTCTTCATAGGCAGCTTGGGTCGTGGCGAAGCCAGCCCGGTACACACCGTTGTTTACAGCCGGGTAGATACGCTCGTTCAGCCCATCGATGGCTGTTTGCAGGTGCTCGGGGTACAGGTCCAGGGTATTGCCAGTCAGCCCATTGAACGCCGTGTTGAAGATGCGGATGATCTCCGCCGACTCGTTGTTGACGATGCGCTTTTCCTGCTTGTCCCACAGCACCGGTACGGTCACCCGGCCCGTGTACTTGGGATCGTCCTCGGTATAGCGTTGGTGCAGATACTGCAGGCCGTCGAGATGGTCGCCAGTAGAGCCCTGCTGCTGATCGAACGTCCAGCCCTGGTCCTGCATCAGCCAGCTCACCACCGAGACATCTATCAGCGGCTCCAGGCCTTTGAGGGCGCGTACTATCAAGGCTCGGTGGGCCCAGGGGCACGCCAGCGATACATACAGGTGGTAACGACCGGCCTCGGCGGCGGGCAGCTGATTGCGGCGCTGGGCGTTCTCGCGCTTGAATGTGCCGTCCTTGCCGTTTTCATACCACTGGTCATGCCAGCGGCCATCGATCAACAGGCCCATGATGAGCTCCTTAACAAAAGCGATTTGTCGTTGGAGCCCAGTCTAGGGCATGTGGTTCGAACGAATAACCCAAAGAGTCAGGCGATATGATCGATCAAATCGATCTGTTGCGGGCGTCCCAGTACTGGCGAGCGGTGGCGAAGGCCGCGTCGCGGTCCTGGCCAAGCCCCCGCAGGGCGAGGGCCATGGTGGCGATGACAGCCTTCTCACCGTAACTGTCCTCGACGTTGCCGCGCCAGAAGGCCAGCAGATGCTCGGGCTGCAGGCTCGCCGGTTTCACGTGTCGCCGTTCGCTTAGCGCTGGCCACTCTTCGTCCCACGCCTGGCCATCAGTGGCCCAGTACAGGTGGCTGATGACATCCGGGTTTACCTCGATCTCGCCGCCATCCCCCTTGATCACCACGGCATGGTCACGCAGCAGCCGGCTGGCTTCGCGGTGCACGGCCTGGTAGCCGGGGTGGAAGATGCTCTGCAAACCGCACTTCGCCCCCAGCGGGTTGAGTACCCGGGCCAGGGAGTGGATGGGGGAGCGCAGCCCCAGGGTGTTGCGCAGGTCGATCATGCGCTGTAACTGCGGCGCCCAGTCCTGCAAGGGGAAGAACGCCAGGTTATCTTGGCCCAGCGTGCGCTCGACCTCACCCCAGCTGCGACACAGCGGAATCTGCAACAGGTCGAGCAATTGCTCGGTGTACAGCCGCCCTGCGGTGTGTGCACCGCCGCCATGCATCAGGATGCGCACGCCATTGGCTGCCAGGCACTTGGCGGCCAGCAGGTACCAAGGCAGGTGGCGCTTCTTGCCCGCGTAGGTGGGCCAGTCCAGGTCTACGGCAATAGCGGGGGCTTGCAGGTGCGCGCGCAGTGCTTCGGTGAAGCCAGCGAGCTCTTCTGCGCTTTCCTCCTTGTGCCGCAGCAGCATCAGGAAGGCACCCAGTTGGGCGTCCTCGACCTTGCCTTCCAGCAGCAGGGTCATGGCGGCGTGGGCTTCTTCCCGGCTGAGGCCGCGGGCGCCGCGCTTGCCTTTGCCCAGAATGCGCACGAACTCGGCAAATGGGTGCTCAGCCGGCGTTTGCAGGGTGAGTGGGCGGGGTGGGGTGGGCTGGATCATATGCAATTGGTCGGCTTGGGCAGGCCCGCCAGCTTGGCGGCAAGTTTGGCGGGGGTGCCATTGAACAGTCGGTTCAGGTGTGGGCTGTTGCCCTTCTCGGGGCCCAGCTTCAGCGCTGCGTACTTGATCAGCGGGCGCGTGGCCGGTGAGAGCTGGTACTCCTGGTAGAACTGGCGCAGCAGTTCGAGGATTTCCCAGTGGTCGGCGGTGAGGGCGATGCCTTCACGGGCGGCGAGCCCCTGGGCAACTTCGTGGGACCAGGCGTGCAAGTCCACCAGAAAGCCGTCCTTGTCCAGTGCGATGGCCTGGCCGCCGCTATCGAGCGTGTTCATAACCAGCTGTTGACCTTGTCGTAGTGCAGTGAAAGCGCGACGAAACCTGGGTAATCGACCGCCGTTGCCAGTGTGTTCTCTATTGCGCGGGCCTGCAGGTCCTCGTCCAGGGCAAACAGGCGATCCGCCAGGTTGGCCTGTTGCAGCTGCTGATGAGGTGCAGCGCCGGGCCGCAGTGCGTAAACGGCGTCACCGCACAGCAACACTGCGTCGTCAGCCCCGAGCAGGCGTAGGCAGCTGCGCAGCCGCTCATCGCCGAAGGGGGAGTGGGCAATTACATGCAAGGTCGCCATCAGAGGGTCACCACCTGGTCGTATTGCGCGATAAGCCCTGTGAGTGCGGCGTCATCCAGCACCTGCACCGGCAGTGCCAGGTCGCCTGCTGCCAGGCCCCGGCTGGCCAGGCTGTGCCCGCAGGCAAACAGTGCGTCAACGCCGAACATCGGCAATGCCTGCAGGTTGGCCGCCAGGTTTTTTTGCTGCAACGCGGCAGGCTGCTGGCCGTTGGCAAGCTGGAACACGCCATCGTCCAGAAACACCATGCCCAGGGGTAGGTCGAAGGCACCGCCCGCCAGTGCGATATCCAGCGCTTCGCGTGCCGATGGGCCATTCCATGGGGCCTGGCGGCTGATGATCAACAACGATTTGGCCATATCAATCGCCTCCAAAACACACGAGCCGGTCAGCCAACTGCGCCGCTTCGTGCAACTGGCCAAGGCCGGAGAGTTCCCAAGGCGCCGGCAGGTTCACGGCGGGGCGTTGGTAACGGTTGGCCTCGGCTTCATCCAGCACGCCACGGCGCAGCGCAGCAGCAATGCACACCACCGCGTCGAGCTGGTTGGCCTGGATAAACGCCCGCCATTGCCCGGCCACATCCAGTTCGTCCTGCGGTACCACGAGGTTGGCCGAGGCACTGTGCACCCCGTCCTGATAGAAGAACAGCCGGGCAATCTCATGCCCACCGGCCAGCACCGCCTCGGCGTAACGCAGGGCGCGCCGGGAGGAGGGCGCGTGGGCCGGGGAGAACACCGCGATAGCGAATTTCATGGCTAACTCATGCAAAGGAATGCCGCCATGATAAAGCAAAAAAGCCTGCGCTCGCTTGCCGCAGGCCTTTGCCGGTGCCTGGGGTCAGGCCTGTTGCTTGCCTTCTGGCAGGAACCAGTTCAGCACCAGTGCACAGATGCCTCCGGTGGCCACGCCAGATTCCAGCACATTGCGAATGGCCGCCGGCATATGCGCCAGGAACTCCGGCACCTGCGCCACACCCAGGCCGAGGGCCAGGGAAACGGCGATGATCAGCAGCGCGCGGCGGTCCAGCCGGGTGCTGGCCAGAATATTGATGCCAGAGGCGGCAACCGCACCGAACATGACCATGGCCGCGCCGCCCAGCACCGGCTCCGGCACTGCCTGAATCACCCCGGCCACGCTCGGGAACAGCCCCAGCAGTATCAGCATCACGGCAATCCACACGCCGATATGCCGGCTGGCGATGCCGGTCAGCTGAATCACCCCGTTGTTCTGCGCAAAAATCGAGCTGGGGAAGGTGTTGAACACGCCGGCCAGCAATGAGTTGGCACCGTTCACCAGCACACCACCCTTGATGCGCCGCATCCACACAGGCCCTTCTACCGGCTGCCGGGACACCTTGCTGGTAGCCGTCACATCACCAATGGCTTCCAGCGAGGTGACCAGGTAGATCACCAGCATCGGGATGAACAGCGCCCAGGAGAAGCCCAGGCCGAAGTGCAGGGGTGTCGGTACCTGGAACAGCGCCGCTTCATGCATGCCGGTAAAGTCCAGCCGGCCCAGGTAGCCGGCCAGTGCATAGCCCACCGCCAGGGCGATAACGATGGCACAACTGCGCAGCCACACCACCGGGATGCGGTTGAGCACGACGATGATCGCCAGCACCACACCCGACAACAGCAGGTTTTCGCCATTGGCGAAGGTGCCATTGGCCATGGCGCCAAAGCCGCCGCCCATGCTGATCAGGCCGACCTTGATCAAAGTGAGGCCAATCATCAGTACGACGATGCCGGTGACCAAGGGCGTGATCAGCCGTTTGACGAACGGCAGAATGCGCGAAACACCCATCTCTACAAACGAGCCGGCAATCACCACGCCAAAGATCGCGGCCATGACCCCTTCAACCGGTGTGCCTTGCTTCACCATCAGCGCACCCCCGGCAATCAGCGGGCCGACAAAGTTGAAGCTGGTGCCTTGCACGATCAGCAACCCAGCCCCAAACGGACCAAAGCGTTTGCACTGCACGAAGGTGGCGATACCTGAAATGACCAAGGACATGGATACGATCAGGTTGGTGTCCCGCGCCGATACCCCCAGTGCCTGGCAGATCAGCAAGCCCGGGGTAACGATGGGCACAATGATCGCCAACAGGTGTTGCAGCGCCGCCAACAGGCTGATGGCCAGCCGTGGCTTGTCTTCAAGGCCCAATACCAGTTCGTTGTCAGGCGCCACGGCGCCTGGGCTGTGTTCATTCGAGCTCATTGCGCAAGCTGCCCCGGAATAAAAAGGAGCGCATTCTACGGGCTGGATTGCATCTGTGGTAGCGCCAAGCCAGCTATACGCGCAATCGGCGACGTTTTGTTCATTTAGCTGACTTTACAGTCAGAATAATGCGCGGGACTGGTTCAGGTCTTACACGCGCAGCAGGCACAAAAAAGCCCGCCGAAGCGGGCTTTCAAGCATGGCAATGGATCAGTCGCTGCGACCCATGATGCCGAACAGCTGCAGCAGGCTGACAAACAGGTTGTAGATGGAAACGTACAAACTGATGGTCGCCATGATGTAGTTGCGCTCACCACCGTGAATGATCGCGCTGGTCTGGAACAGGATGCAGACCGACGAGAACAGCACGAAGCCCGCGCTGATCGCCAGCTGTAGGCCGCTGATCTGGAAGAAGAAGCTCGCCACCACGGCACCCAGCAGCACGAAGAAGCCTGCGGTGATGAAGCCGCTGAGGAAGCTCATGTCTTTGCGGGTAATCAGCACGTAAGCCGACAGGCCGCCGAACACCAGTGCAGTCATGGCAAATGCCGAGCTGACGACTTCAGCGCCACCGCTCATGCCCAGGTAACGGTTGAGGATCGGGCCGAGGATGAAGCCCATGAAGCCGGTGAGGGCAAAGGTGGACACCAGGCCCCAGACCGAATCACGCAGTTTGGCAGTGAGGAAGAACAGCCCGTAGAAGCCGATGAGCACGACGAACACGTTCGGATAGCCGAAGTGCATTTGCTGGGAGATGAAGGCCATGAGGCCGCTGAAAGCGAGGGTGAGCGCCAGCAGGCTGTAAGTGTTGCGCAGGACCTTGCTGATCTCCTGCTGCTCGACCTGCTGGCCGTGATGGACGGCGTAATCCTGTTCGCGCATGGCGAGACTCCTAGGTGGACCTGTGGTTTGGAACGTTCAGATGGTAGGAGTCTACCAGAGCTCCTGCAACCCGCGACACAGAGAGTTTGACAGCTTGTTTCATTACGGTATGATGGCGCCCGCAAAACAAGCTGGAAGCGTGGCCGAGTGGTTTAAGGCAACGGTCTTGAAAACCGTCGATGGGCAACTATCCTAGAGTTCGAATCTCTACGCTTCCGCCATATTCAAAGCCCTGATTATTCAGGGCTTTTTGCGTTTTTGGGGCATAGAAAATCTGCCTTTGGGAATACCCTTACGAGTACTGCTCCCATCATCGTATTAGGACGCGTCCTAAAACTTTGATCATTTGGTCGGCTTGGCGAGCGCCCCGACGCGTCGGTAAACACTTTCGGTGATGTCTCCTTTCGCGTGGTCCAGCAGCAGGCTGGCATGGTCTAGATTGGCGATTTCCGAGGCCGCCTTGGGTCAAAGGTTGCGGAATTGGAACTGGCTGATCTGGTTGGCTAGCAACTTGTCACCGGTGGCGACGGCCTCCTTCACAGCTTCTTTCCGGGCATCATCCTAGCGGTGGCGTAGCATCGGCGCAGTAACCCGTTTGCCCGCTTCGGTGAGGATCAGGCATGGCGATACTTGCCCAGCGTTTCGCTTCAAGATCTTTTCGATAAGGACGCCCAAGCCGCTGGCCGATCCGTCCACCTCCAGCAGGATTCGCAGCTTCTTATGGGTCTTCTTCTGTCCACGGCGAGGGCTTTGCCCCGATGCTCCGAAGCTGTTCATCACCAGTGCAGTTTAGGCCTGGGCGATCCCGAGGATGAAGGGCGCCGAAGGAAAGCCGTCGAGCGATATGATCGTATTGCCGGCCCAGTTCTATGATCTCAACCGTTGGGACCCGGATGATCGAGCTGAGCGAACTCGCCGTCGCTGGAGGAAGGATATCGAGGAGGTGCTGAAGCAAATGGCCGAAGAAGCGCTGGAGCCTGCAGCCGAAATTCTGTACTACGAAGGCCTGTCGATTGAAAATGCCGCTTGACATCAAATGGCCGCATGGCCGATTATTTCCCCATCCTGTTATTCCTGCGCGTTATCGAGGAGTGGCAAAAAAAGCCCAGCTAAATGCTGGGCTTTTTGTTTCAGGGATTTACTTGATGTGCGGATAGGCTGCTAAAATTTGCTCCCTTTTTGAAACTTGAGACGGATCTTATGCGGCAGTTTCTGGCGATGACCATTGGCGGACTCACACCTAGCTATTACGCTCGGCAGTTGTTCTTTGGTGCACTCTTTGCGGTTTTTTTCATCTACATGAAATCACGCGCACCGCACGGAATTGACTTTGCAACGGTTGCAATTTCGGTGGTAAGCACCTTGCTTTATCCCTACTCCCGATTCGTGTATGAAAGCGTGGTGGGCTTCATCATGGGGCGCAACGTGTTCTTCGTAAACGCGCTGTTGATGCTGTTTGTCAAGGTGATCACGATGTTCATGTGCTGGTTCTTGGCGATCTTCATCGCACCTCTGGGATTGCTGTACCTCTACTGGCATCACAGTAGGCAGCAGTCCAACTGAATCCTTGAGCCCGGTTATGAAAGCCGGGTTCTGTCGTTTCGAGCCCTGGCAAATGCTGGGGCTTTTTTATGGAACAGTGCTTATGGCCGAGCCAAGCACCGGCGCCCTCGCAGTGACCGGCGCACTTGCCAGCGTCGGCCAGTGTGCGGCCTTTCCGGAATTGGACCCGGCCACATTGGTTGGGTCCTCCGGAGGGGCTTTTTTGTACATTGTTTTCGCCAACGCCATCGCCAAATGCTCGAACATCTGGGCCAGCTTCCCAGGTAATGTCTAAGGACAAAATCCACACCGCCTAGACAAGCTGTTGGGCAAGTGGGTGGAGATGGGCGGGGCGCTGGCATGAACGCCGCGCTTGCGGCATTGAAGGCTATACCGCTCTGGCTGGTGTTAGCCCTGGCAGCTTCCGGCCTATTTTGGTGCCAGCATGGCCAGATACAAGACGCTCGCGTCGATATCGCGGCCATGGCCGAGAAGGCCGGGGCGTGCCAGGCTGCCCGAGACAATCTGGTTGCCCTGACTACTGAGCAGGGCATAGCGCTGGGCGACCTGCAGCTTGCCGCGCAACAGCCCCAGGCCAGCGCTGAGAAGGCGGTCGCCGATGCTCGTTCCAGTGCCCAAGCCGACTACCAGGCCGCAAACCGGCTGCAGCAGGAACGTGCCGGCGGCGATGAGTGCGCGGCCGCCACCTCGATCATCGACAAGGAGCTGGGGCTATGCCTATCGCAAGCAAACCGACACTGCTGCAGTACTGGAAGCTGAAAGAGTAGTAGTCTGGGGAATCCATTGTATGATGTGCGGCCAATTGCCATTGCATGGATTACCGCATGAACCCTGTCACGTTTGTCTACTTAGTCATCCTCGCTGTTGTCTCTGCGACAGCATTTGGTTTCTACAACACGATTGCTGACCTCAACAATAAAGCCGTGTCGTGTATCCGGCTTCAAGGTGCTGAGCAGGATAAGTGCTTGAAGGATGCTGCAGTGAAGGCGCAGGGCTTGTCTACCGTTGTGCGTGCTGTCACCAACACCATTGAATAACGCCGAATTTCAATTCCAAAACCTAAACGGCGACCCTTGCAGTATGGGGTCTATAGCCGTGGCGTTTCGTGTTTGTATTGGAGTCGATTACGCCCCGCAAGCGGCATAGGTTCTGGCTTTATCCCACGCTCTTGAAAACCGTCGATGGGCAACTATCGTAGAGTTCGAATCACTACGCTTCCGCCATATTCAAAGCCCTGATTATTCAGGGATTTTTGCGTTTTTGGGGCGCCCAAAATAGCTCATTGCAACGTCATCGCACTGATCTGCCTTGCCACCACTGACAACACCCAGTTACTGTCGACCTTCACCCCGACGTCAGTCGGGCGCGAGCTCCCCAGCCCCATCAAACAGGAGGTTCGACATGGGCACTTCATCCAAACCATTCTACCTGGCAGCAGCACCGCTGCTGGCAACCGGCGCCGCTTTCGCTGCGGTAGGTGCCTCCGGCCAACCTGCATTCGGCTACACCGCTATCGGCCTGCTGATCCCCGGCCTCCTGTTGCTCGTAACCGGTTACCGTCGCCGAGCGTGACAGGGCCGACATTACATTCAGTGCCCCACCGCATTCACCTTTGCTCACCGCACATGGCGGCGAGCAAGGGCCCCTGATCACACCTTGAACTTGCCCACCATTCCATTCAGCTCGACCGCCAACCGCGACAGTTCCTGCGCCGCCGCACTGGTCTGATTCGCCCCGGCTGACGTCTGCATGGCCAGGTCCCTGATGTTCACCAGGTTCCTGTCCACCTCACGCGCCACTTGGGCCTGCTCTTCCGAAGCGCTGGCGATCACCAGGTTGCGCTGGTTGATGGACGAAATGGCCTCGGCAATGATGTCCAAGGCCTGGCCAGCGGACTGGGCCACTTCCAGGGTGCCGGTCGCTCGGCCCTTGCTGGCATGCATGGCGTTTACAGCCGATTCGGTGCCGGTCTGGATGCCGGTGATCATGCCTTCTATTTCTGCGGTGGATTGCTGCGTCCTGTGGGCCAGGGCGCGCACTTCGTCTGCTACCACGGCAAAGCCACGGCCTGCTTCGCCGGCGCGGGCGGCTTCGATAGCGGCGTTCAAGGCCAGCAGGTTGGTCTGGCCGGCGATGGAGCCGATCACGTCCAGCACGCGGCTGATTTCGTTGGCGCTGCTGGCCAGGTGTTCGATTTCCTGCGAAGTGGTGGTCACATCGCCCACCAGGTGGCCAATGGACTGCAACGCTTCATTGACGCGCTGTTGGCCGTCCCGGGTGCTCTGGTCTGCGCCTTTGGAGGCATCGGCGGTGTTTACAGCGTTGCTGGCCACTTCCTCGACCGCTGCGGTCATCTGGTTCACGGCGGTGGCAGCCTGGTCGATTTCGGCGCTTTGCTGATGCAGGCCACGGCTGGTGTCTTCGGTGACGGTGAACAGCTCTTCCGAAGCGGACGCTAGCTGGTCCGAGGCGGCAGCGATGCTGGCGATCGTTTCGCGCAGGCTGTCCTTCATTTTTGAAAGCGACAGCAGCAACAGCGCGGGTTCGTCGCGGCCCTTCACCTGAATGTCCTGGTTGAGTTCCCCGGCGGCTACCCGCTCGGCCACCTTTACTGCTTCTGCCAGTGGCAGCACGATGCTGCGGGTCAGCAAGATGGCCAGCGCGATCATCAGGCTGATGATGATCACAATGGTCACGGCGATAATAGCAAATGACTGTTCGTAGGCTTCACTGCTGGCCTCTGAGGCGTGTGTTGCCCCGTTGGCATTATAGTGAGTGAGCTGAATCAACGCTTTCATCATGGCGTCGGCATAATCGGCCAGTGACCCATTCACCAAGCGTTTGGCTTCTTCCAGATCATTATTGCGAACGGCTTCACGAATAGCATTCTGCAAGCCGTGATAGGTTGTGCTTGCAGCGGAGAAAGTGTCAAACAGCGAACGGTCAGTGGGTTCCGTTATCGACTTTTCATAGTCGCTTAGTTGGGTTTCATATTGTTTGTTGATGGTCTCGATCTTATCGAGTGTTTCAGTTCTGGCCGTGGGGCTGTCTTCCAGCACACTGCGCAGCGCCAGGGCGCGGGCGCGGCCCAGATTCATGCTCATTTCATCCAGCAGCATGACGGCTGGAAGCCACGAAGTGCGTACCTCGTCGGTGGCGCTGTCCATCGTGTGCATGCGGTTCAGGGAGGTGAGGCCGAGTATTAAAACCAGGAGGGCGAGGGCGGCGAAAATGGCAGTGGCGCGAATGCCGATTTTGAGGTTTCTTAAATACATGTGAAGCTCCTTGATGTTGCAATACTTGCTAATCTAAGCAAGGCGGTACGGGCTCGAGGGCGGACGGTTATGAACTCCGTTCTTGCTCAGGCTGTCGGCCAAGGGGCTATTAAACTTTATGGTTAAAGGGAAATATTTTTCTGTAACAAAAGCGATAACGCTTTCGTTTTAATTAGTTGGGGGTGGGGAGGGGGAGTGCAGAAGTTTGCGATAGGGCAGGTTAGCGGACGGCTTAGCCGTTGAAGGTTTCCCAGCCGCACCGCATGCTGGGCCAAGAGGCGGGTCAAGATTGGGTGTGGGTTATCCAGTGTTCGCCGTAATAGGTTCTGCGCCTGTGAGATCGAGCGCCGCCCGCGCGGCGCATCGCGAGCTTTGCTCG
>NZ_JACVVH010000037.1:0-49363 GCF_016647865.1 Pseudomonas sp. S60
CCCCCCCCCCCCCCCCCCCGCGGCGCATCGCGAGCTTTGCTCGCTCCTACGTTTGTTTCGGGCCAATTTGGCCTGCACCATTGCGCGCGGACGCCTTGGCGCATGTCGCGATACCGTGTCTTACCAACTAGGCGGTCGCGCGCGCCTGTCACAGGCGTGACTGGCCCGAAACAAGCGTAGGAGCGAGCGCAGTTCGCGATGCGCCGCGCGGGCGGCGCTCGATCTCCCAGGCGCCGCAACTGCCAGGCGAACACTCCCGGCTAACTGCCCACCCAGGCCCGACCCTGTATACTTGCCCGCTGTCCCAGTCTTCGAGGTACCACCATGCCATCTGCCATTACCACTGACGTGCTGATCGTCGGCGCCGGGGTCGCAGGCCTGTGGCTCAATGCCCGCCTGCGTCGGCTGGGCTACTCGACAGTGCTGGTGGAGCGCGCCAGCCTTGGTGGCGAGCAGACCATCAAGTCCCAGGGCATCATCCATGGCGGTACCAAGTACGCCCTGCATGGCGCCTTGACCGGCGCTTCCGAAGCCATCGCCGACATGCCCAGGCGCTGGCGCGAGGCGCTGGCCGGCAACGGTGAGCTCAACCTGGCCAACACCCGGCTGCTGTCCGAGGCCCACTACCTGTGGTCCCCCGGCACGCTGGCCGGCAACCTCACCAGCTTCTTCGCCAGCAAGGCGGTGCGCGGCCGCGTCGACCAGGTCAAGGGCGATCAACTGCCCCCGGCCCTGCAGGACCGGGCCTTCAAGGGCAAGGTCTATCGGCTGGCAGAACTGGTCATCGACGTGCCCAGCCTGCTGGCCAACCTGGCAGAACTGGCCGGTGACAGCCTGCTGGCAGGCGAACGCATCACCCCGCTGCGTGAAAGCGACGAACTGGTGGGCCTGCAGGTGGATGGGCGCAGCATCATCGCCCAGCGCATCGTCCTCAGCGCAGGGGCCGGCACCGAAGACCTGCTGCACGCCCTGGGCCTGCAGCAGCCAGCCATGCAGACGCGCCCCCTGCACATGGTGATGGCCAAGGGCGCTAACCTCAAACCCCTGTATGCGCACTGCCTGGGCGGCGGGCCCAAGCCGCGCATGACCGTCACCACCCACCCGGCTGCCGACGGCCAGTGGGTGTGGTACCTGGGTGGCGACCTGGCCGAAGCCGATGGCGTGGCCCGCGACAGCGCCGCGCAGATCGCCGCCGCACAGCAGGAAGTGGCCAACCTGCTGCCTTGGGTCGACCAGGGCCAGGTACGCTGGGCCACCTTGCGCGTCGACCGCGCAGAACCCGCGCAATCGGGCCTGGTGCGCCCCGACAACGCCTTCCTGGCCGAGCAGCAGCGCCTGCTGGTGGGCTGGCCGACCAAGCTGGCCCTGGCGCCGGACTTCAGTGACCGGGTCATCAACCAGCTGCAGCGCGACGGCATTCAACCCCAGGCCCACCCTGACCTGTCCGGCCTGCCACGCCCGCCTCTGGGCACGCCAGCCTGGGAGCAACTGCTGCCATGAGCCTGCCCACCTTGCACAATTTCCATCGCCCCTTGGGCAGCACCGGGCTGCAGGTTTCGCCCCTGGGCCTTGGCACCGTAAAGCTCGGCCGCGACCAGGGCGTGAAATACCCCGCCGGTTTCACCATCCCCGGCGATGAAGACGCCCGCCTCCTGCTGGCCCAGGCCCGCCAGTTGGGGATCAACCTGATCGACACCGCCCCCGCCTATGGCCGCAGCGAGGAACGCCTCGGCCCGTTGCTGCGCGGGCAACGTGATGAATGGGTGATTGTTAGCAAGGTGGGTGAAGAGTTCGAGGGCGGCCTGTCGCACTTCGACTTCAGTGCCGCCCACACCCGCCGGTCGGTGGAACGTAGCCTGCAGCGGCTGGAAACCGACCGCATCGACCTGGTACTGGTGCACTCCGACGGCAACGACCTGGCCATCCTGGAGCAGCAAGCGGTATACCAGACCCTGGCCGAGCTCAAGCGCGAGGGCAAGATCCTGGGCTTCGGCCTCTCCGGCAAGACGGTTGCTGGCGGCTTGAAGGCCCTGGAGCACGGCGACTGCGCCATGGTCACCTACAACCTGAACGAGCAGGCAGAGCGCCCCGTGCTGGACTACGCTGCGCAACACGGCAAGGCCATCCTGGTAAAAAAGGCCCTGGCCAGCGGCCACGTGTGCCTGGCACCCGGTGTGGACCCGGTGCGGGCCAGCTTCGAATTGCTGTTTGCCCACCCGGGCGTCAGCAGTGCTATCGTGGGCACCATCAACCCGTTGCACCTGGCCCACAACGTGGCCACCGTCGCCCGCATCCTGGGCCAGCAGTGAGTTGCCCCTGGCCATGGCCGGGCAACTGAGCCGACGCAAGGAGAAGCCACGTGGCGCGAACGCTGATCCGTAAGAACCCGAGCAACTTCAAGACGCTGCCACTGCATGTAGAAGCCACCGCCGAGGGCCTGGTGTACCAGAGCATCGGCGTGCCCCTCAACTTTGCCCAGACCCAACAACGGCGCAAGCCCATCCAGGTGGATGACCCGCAGCGTTTCGTCGCCGAGCTGGCCAACCTGGGCGTCTCGGTTCGGCTCACCCTGCACTGGCAAAACCGCGATTACTGGGTGCTGGTGCGCCAGCGCCGACAAGACCGCGGCGACGTGGTACTGAAACTGATCTCAGGTTATGTACCGGCGCAGGAGCTGAACCTGCCCCTGCACACGGCGGTGCAGGAAGTGGCCGAAGAATGCCTGCTGGAAACCACCGAAGGGTGGCTGGGTGGGCGCTTCAACGAAACCTGGCTGCCCGTGCCCTACGCAGCCGCCCTGCATTACCGCGAAACCCCGCACTTCCAGCTGGCCCCGCAGTCCGGCGCGGCGCGCCCGGTGCACTGCGGCCAGCAGGTGTTGCTGGAGCGGCCCAGGGCCTATGTGCACCTGCCCACGGCATCGCTGCAACTGATCTACGACATGCGCCTGGACGTGCCGCGGGACGCCAAGAAGCTCAGCCTGTTCCACGTCGATGAGCGGCTGGAGGGCGACCAACTGGTGGCGCGGCTGAACCGCAAGCGGCCAGACCTGTACCTGATGCCATTGAAGGACGGCCAGCCCCTGGCCGAGCTGTATACCCTGAAGAAGGACGAGCTGGTGCCGGCGAGCACACGCGGCCTGTACCTGGCCGAGAGCTTTGCCCAGCAGGAAGGCTGGGTGGTGAAGGATGAGCGGGTGCGCTGGCGGGACTGGGTGAAGCAGCAAGGCCTGGTAGAAACCAAGCCCGTGCGGGCCAGCCACCTGCAGCGCTTTGGTGCCAAGGCGCGGGCCCTGTTGCGGCGGGCCAGGACGTCTCTGCGCAACCAGAGCCCATGACCGGGGCCATGATGGCCCCGACGTAGCATCAGTGCTTGCGGATTTTCTCGACGATGGCAGTGGTCGAGCTGTTCTCGACCAGCCCCAGCACTTTCACGGTGCCGCCGTAGCCGTTGACGATATCGGCACCTACCACCTGGTCGATGCCATAGTCGCCACCCTTTACCAGCACATCGGGCTTCACCTGGCTCAGCAGGTTTTCCGGCGTGCCTTCCGAGAAGCTGATCACCCAGTCCACCGCCCCCAGGCCAGCCAGTACCGCCATGCGGCGGTCGACACTGTTGATCGGCCGGCCCGGCCCTTTCAGGCGGCTGACCGAAGCATCGTCATTGACTGCAACGATCAGCCTGTCCCCCTGGGCACGGGCCTGTTCGAGATAGGTCACGTGCCCGGCATGCAGAATGTCGAAGCAGCCATTGGTAAAGACGATGCGCTCGTTGTGGGCACGGGCATCATCGATGGCTACCAGCAGTTGCTCAAGCCCCAGCACCCCGCGCTCGGAACCCTCTTCGCGCTGAATGGCCCGGCGCAGCTCCGGTGCACTGATGGCGGCGGTACCCAGCTTGCCGACCACGATGCCTGCCGCCAGGTTGGCCAGGGCCACCGCATGGGGCAGCTCCTCGCCGGCCGCAATGGCGGCAGCCAGGGTAGAGATCACCGTATCGCCGGCACCGGTGACGTCGAACACTTCCCGCGCCCGCGCTGGCAGGTGCAGCGGCGGCTGGCCGATGCGCAGCAGGGTCATGCCGTGCTCGCCACGGGTTACCAGCAAGGCGCCCATGTCCAGGTCATGCAGTAGCTGCAGGCCCTTGGCTACCAGCTCGGCCTCGTCGGCGCAGCGGCCGACGATGGTTTCGAATTCGCTGAGGTTGGGGGTAATGAGGCTGGCACCGCGGTACACGGAAAAATCCTTGCCCTTGGGGTCGGCCAGCACCGGGATACCTTTGGCGCGCGCTGCCTGGATCAGGCTCTGGTGGTTCTTCAAGGCGCCTTTGCCGTAATCCGACAGTACCAGCACCTTGACGCCTTCGAGCAGCTTGTCCACTTCCGCACCCAGTGACAGGGGGTCGGTGGCGAAGGGTTCCTCGAAATCGATACGCAGCAACTGCTGGTGGCGGCTCATGACCCGCAGTTTGACGATGGTCGGCTGATGGGCGATGCGCTGGAACACCGAGCGCACACCCGCCGCGTGCAGGCTATTGGCCAGGCTGTCGGCGGCCTCGTCCTGCCCGGTGACACCGATCAGCGACGCAGGCGCACCCAGCGCCGCAATGTTCAACGCAACGTTGGCCGCGCCGCCCGGGCGATCCTCGATCTGATCGACCTTGACCACCGGCACTGGCGCTTCAGGCGAGATACGCGAGGTACCGCCATGCCAGTAGCGGTCGAGCATGACATCGCCGACCACCAGTACCGGGGCTTGATCGAAACGCGGCATGGACAACTTCATGGGCAACCCATATGAAAATAGTGAACAGGGACGGGATATTAGCACAGGGTGAACGGTGGCTTTACGGCCAGATCACCCTGGGAATATCCGGATACAACCGGGGCCGCCAGGGCCCCGGTGTGGCGGGTTTCAGGTGATATCGGCCTTGGCCGGTTCATCCAGGCCCATGGCATGCAGGCGGGCATAATAGCCATTGGCTGCCAGCAGCTCGGCGTGGGTGCCGCGCTCCACCAGGCAACCCTGGTCCATGACCAGAATCTGGTCGGCCTTCTCGATGGTCGACAGACGGTGCGCGATCACCAGGGTGGTGCGGCCTTCCATCACGCGGTCCAGGGCGGCCTGGATGTGCCGTTCCGACTCGGTATCCAGCGCCGAGGTGGCTTCATCCAGGATCAGCAAGGGTGCGTTCTTCAACAACGCACGGGCGATTGCCAGGCGCTGGCGCTGGCCGCCAGACAACAGCACGCCGTTTTCACCGATCTGGGTATCGAAGCCCTTGGGCAACTGGTCGACGAAGTCCTTGGCGAACGCCGCCTCGGCGGCCGCCTCGATGTCGGCACGCGGGGCACCGGCCAGGTCACCATAGGCAATGTTGTTGGCAATGGTGTCGCTGAACAGCGTGACGTGCTGGTTGACCTGGGCGATGTGGCGGCGCAGGTTCAGCAGCTTGAAGTCTTCGATTTCCACGCCATCGAGCAGAATCTCGCCGGTGTCGTGGTGATAGAAGCGCGGAATCAGGCCGGCCAGGGTGGATTTACCACTGCCGGACCGGCCCACCAGCGCCACCATCTGCCCGGGCTCGACGGTGAAGTTGATGTCGCGCAGCACCTGGCGCTCGGTACCTGGGTACGTGAAGCTGAGGTTGCGCACTTCAAGGCGACCCTTGACCGAATCGCGCTCGACAGTGCCTTTGTCCAGCTCACGCGGCTCGTCCAGTTGCTCGAAGATGCTTTCAGCACCGGCGACGCCCTTCTGGATGGTCGAGCTGACTTCCGAGAGCTGGCGAATCGGCTTGGGCAGCAGACCGGCCAGGGTGATGTAGGCAACCATGTCACCCGCCGAGGCGTCGCCGCGAAGGTACAGCACCAGGAACATCAGCACCGCCATGGCCACGTAGATCACCAACTGCAGCAGCGGCGTATAGATGGCGCTGGTGCGGGTCATGCGCAGCTGCTTGTCGGTGTTGCTCTGGCTGGCCTTGAGAAAGCGCCGTTGCTCGTAGGTTTCGCCGCCGAAGCTGCGCACTACCCGGTAACCCTGGATGGTTTCCGATGCCACGTGGGTGACGTCGCCCATGGCCACCTGGATCTTCTTGCTCTGCTTGCGGAATTTCTTGCTGGCGCGGCCTACCATGAAGGCGATCAGCGGCAGGATGGCCAGCATCACCAGGGTCAGGCGCCAGTTCATCAGCAGCAGCGAGGCAAACAGGAAGATCACGGTCATGCCTTCGCGGATCACCACCTTGATGGCGTCGGTGGCAGCGCCGGTGACCATGGTCACGTTGAACGTGATGCGGGAAATCAGGTGCCCGGAGTTGTTCTGGTCGAAGTAGCGGTTGGGCAGGGTCAGCAGGTTATTGAACAGCTGCACCCGCAGGTCGTGTACCAGGCCCAGGGACACCTTGGCCAGGAAGTAGTTGCCCAGAAACGAACCCAGCCCCTGCCAGGCGGCGATCAGAATGATCAGCCCAGGTACCGTGTGCAACAGGTTGAGGTCGCGCAGGTAAGGGACGTTGGGGAACAGCGAGGCGTCCGGGTTGGACAGGCCGTCGACGAAATACTTGAGGATATAGCCCAGCATGGGCTGAGTCGAAGCGAAGATCAGAAAGCCCAGGATACTAAGCAGAAACACGCCGATGTAGGGGCGGACATAGCCAAGTAGACGGAGGTAGATCTTCATGCTCGATGAACTGCTGGAGCCTTTGGCGTCTGTCATATCACGGAACATGCTGAAAATGGGGTGCTGACTTTAGCACAGGTTGCCTTGCACGTCGGTTAACGACGACCAGGCGCGTACCAGCAGCAATGCGTGCAAAGCTGGGTTAACATTGCCCGTTCTTCACACCCAGGCCCGTTTCGCTCATGTCCCCAAGCAGCCTCCAGAACGTCGGCAACCGCTTCTACGATTTCGTGTGCCTGTGGCTGCTGCCCGCCGGCATGCTCTCGCTGCTGGGTGCGCTGTTCTTCCTGCCCGATCGCAGCCTGCATCACAAGCTGTACTACGGCCTGTTCAGCATCCCGACGCTGTTGGCGTTGTGCGTGCGGCCAAGTGCACTCAAGCCTTTGCTGCGCGAGCCGCTGCTGTGGCTGTTCCTGCTGTTTGCCGGCTATGCCGTGCTGAGCCTGGCCTGGTCGCCTTCGCCCACCGAGGCTGACAACCTCATCAAGCGCCCCTTGCACACCCTGATGCTGTTCCTGGGTACTGGCCTGATGCTGCGCTACCGCCCCGAAGCCCTCAAGGCGCTGTTTCTGGGGGCTGCCCTGCTGGCCCTGGTGGCCACCCTGCGCGACCTGTCCACGTTCGTGCTGACCTACCAGCCAGGTAGCCGGCTGATCGGCGCGGGGGCTCTGGACAACCCGTTGCTCAGCTCTCACCTGTTCGGTTTCTTCGGTGTGTACTGGTTGTGGATGGCGGTGAACAGCAAGCGTGCACTTACCGTGGCGCTGTGCACGGCGGCGTTCGCGGTGATGTTCGCCGCCGTGGTCGCGACCGGCTCCAGGACACCGCTGGTGGCCATGACCCTGGCCGTCAACTGGATTGCCCTGCTGTGCCTGGACCGCCGCTCCATTCCGTTGTTCCTGGCGGCGCCGGTGTTCATCGTGCTGGTGCTGCTGGTTGACCCGCAGCTGATTACGGCGCGGGGCGACTCGTACCGCTTCGAGATCTGGCACATCACCTGGGAGCTGTTCCTGCAGCATCCGCTGATCGGCCATGGCTATGACGCGCCGCTGAGCATTGATGTGGGGGTGGGTTACCCCTTCAGCGAACCCCACAGCTTCGCCATGGGCGTCCTGTATTACGTTGGCATCCTGGGCATGTTGCCCTGGCTTGGCATGCTTGGCTACGCCCTGTACAGCGGCTGGAAATACCGCAGGCACCCTGCCCTGCAGATGGCCACGGCGCTGCTGGTATTCGGCATCGGCGCAGGCCTGACCGAAGGGGGTGGCATCCTCTCGCGGCCAAAGGAGCACTGGTTCCTGCTGTGGATCCCGCTGGCCCTTGTCGCCGGGCTGAACATCGCCCGCCGAGGCGGCCGCCTGGTTGCAGCCACTCGCCACACCTTGACCCCTGCACAGGTGCAAGCGCTGCACCAGGGCGCCAGGGTCATCGAAGAAGATGGCCTTGGGCCAAAGGTGCTGCTGCTGCAGGATGGCAGCTTCCTCAAGCTGTTCCGTGCCCGCCCCTGGTACACGGCCGGCAGCTTCTACCCCTATGCCCGGCGCTTCGTCAGAAACAGCCAGCAACTGGCCCTGGAAGGCATTGCCACCCCGCAGGTGGTCGAGCTGCTGAACTATGCCGACGGCTCACAGGGCGTGCGTTACCTGCCACTGGCAGGCCGCACCGTGCGCCAGGCCCTGCAGGCCTGCCCGGCGCTGGCTGAGCGCCAGGCCTTGGTCGGGCGCCTGGGCCAGTTCATCGGCCGCCTGCACCAGCAAGGGGTGTACTTCCGCTCCCTGCACCTGGGCAACGTACTGCTGCTGGACAACGGTGAGTTCGGCCTGATCGACCTGGCCGACATGCGCCTGCTGCCCTCGCCCCTGTCCGCCGAACTGCGCCAGCGCAACCTGCGGCACATGCAGCGCTACGACGAAGACCGCCAGTGGTTGTTCGAAGAAAACGTTCAGGCCCTGCTGGAGGGCTATGACCTGTCGGCCAACCGCAGCATGAGCCGCGCCGTGCGCCAACAAGTGCAGTTGTCCCACGGGGCGCAGCGCTGACATGGCGCTGCTGCCCCCCCTGCTGGGCGCCCTGGTCTTTGCCTTGGCGCTGCTGAGCGCCCGCCTGCTGTTGCGCAGCAACCTGGTCGCTCGCCACCTGGCGCCAGTCGCCGGCCGCTGGGCCACCCTTGATGGCCTGCGCGGCTACTTGGCCCTGGGCGTGTTCATCCACCACGCCGCGATTGCCTGGCATTACCAATACACCGGCCAGATCGGCATGCCACCCGAGCGGTTCTTCGCCCAGGTCGGCCAGGTGGGGGTGGCGCTGTTCTTCATGATTACCGGTTTCCTGTTCTGGAACCGGCTGCTGCAGCAAGGCCGGCAATTTGACTGGCGGGCCTTTGCCATCTCCCGGGTGATGCGCCTGTACCCGCTGTACCTGGGCCTGCTGGCGGTGGTGCTGCTGAGCGTGTTCTACCTGCAGGGCTGGGCGTTGCTGGACACGCCGCTGGCCCTGGTCGGCCAGTTGGCCGGGTGGCTGGCGTTTCATCGCCCTGACATCAACCAGCTGGCGGGCACCGGCAACCTGATCTCGAACGTGACCTGGACCCTGAACTACGAAATCTACTTCTACCTGGCGTTGCCGCTGCTGGGCATGGCCTTCGTCTACCGAGGCACGCTGCTCAGAACCTTGATCTGCCTGGTTGCCCTGTACGGGCTGGCGCAGTTGGTCGGCTGGGAGCATGCCCTGAAGAAAAAGTACCTGCTCAGCTTCGCAGGCGGTATTGCCGCCGTGTACTGGGTACGCAGGCCGGCCCTGGTGCAGTGGGCGCAGCGCCGCCAGGGCACCTGGGTGGCCGTGGGCTTGCTGGCCGTGGTCATGCTGGGGTTGAACAAGACCTTTGCAGTGTTCCCGCTGCTGCTGCTCAGCATCGTGTTCTGCATCGTGGTGTCCGGCAACGACCTGCTCGGCGCCCTGCGCCTGCGCAGCGCACGCTGGCTGGGGGAAATCAGCTACAGCCTGTACCTGCTGCATGGGCTGGTGCTGTGGTGGCTGGCTTACTACCTGTACCCTCGGTACGGGTTCAGCTATGACGACACCGGGGCATTCATGGCGCTGGTGGTGGTGGCCTGCATTGCGCTGGTAGCCCTGAGCAGCGCGACCTTCCTGCTGCTGGAGAAACCCGGCATAGCCCTGGGCAAGCGCCTTGCCCGCCGACACCAGGCACCCGGTGCACAGCTGGAACCAGGCTCAGCGAACCGCGCCTGACCCGCGCTGCCGGGCGTAGTCCAGAAACCCCTGGATATCCTCGCTGCACAGCTTGCCCACCACCTGGGCAATTTCGGCCGGCGGCCAGTCCCACCAGGCGCTGGCCAGCAGCTGGGCGCGCACCTCTTCCGGGAAGCGCCAACGCACTATTTGCGCCGGGTTGCCGCCCACCACCGCGTAAGGTGGCACATCACGGGTCACCAGCGCACCCGCGGCTACCACCGCGCCACTGCCAATGCTCACCCCTGAGAGGAGGGTGCAGTTGGAGCACAGCCACACATCGTTGCCGATGCAGACATCACCACGGCTGAAGGCGTAGTTCTCGATCCCGGCTGCTTCCTTGAGCATGGCCGGGAACGGATAGGTGGTTACCCAGTCCGCGCGGTGATGGCCACCCAGGAAAATCTGCACGCCCTCGGCGATGGAGCAATACGCGCCAATGCGCAGGGTTGCACCTTCATTCCAGTCATGCACCTCAGGCACGCCGTAGCTCCCCACACCAAAGGCGTACTGTGGGTAGCGCGCAGCAAACCGCGCCTGGCCACGCTCAATCGCCGGCAGCTTGCGAATGGCCCGCTTGGCCCGCTTGGCTAGGTAACGCGAAATCCAGCCCATGGCCGATCAGGCCTTTTCCAGCGGCGAGAACAACAACCGCCCCAGGCCACGCCAGGTCTTGCGTGTGTAGGCCCGCAGGGGGATCTGCGCCAACAGCTCACGGGCCAGTTTGCGATCACGGTTGGCCACCTTGAGGAACATCGAGTTCAACGCCTTGAACTTCACCTCTTCGTAGGCCGGGTGGTCCTTGAACTTGGCGTAGGTGCGCAGGATGTTGTCGATCATGAAACGGTGATTCTTGTAGGTGTTGCTGGCGTGCTTGCGGTAGCGCGCCATGACCACGCTCAAGCCATCGATGAAGTAACCGGCATGGGTCACCTTCAGCTCGATCATCAGGTCTTCCAGGCGCACATCCGGGTCAAACCCACCAACCTTCTGCAGCGCCTCACGGCGGATCAGCAGCGTGGGCGCGGGCGGGTACGGTTTGCGCTCGAGGAACATATCCTCGAAATCCAGGCGCCGGAACGGTACGTCACGGCGCTGGCGGGCCTCAGGGAACAGTTCGCCCTGGGCGTCGATCAGCTCGATGTTGCCAGCGCAGATGCCCACTTCGGGCTTGTCGGCCATGTACTGCACCTGGATGGCGATACGGTCCGGCATCATGATGTCGTCCGAGCCGAACGGGGCAATAAGCTCACCCCTGGCACGGGCAATGGCGTCATTCAGGGTTTGCGTGAGGCCTTGGTTGCGCTGCACGCGGAAGTCGAAACCATGCTGGGCCTGGAGGCGCTGTATGCGCTCGACACTGTCATCCGACGAGCCGTCATCGATCACCAGCAATTCGATATGCGGGTAGGTCTGGTTAAGCACGCTGAGGATGCTTTGCTCGATGTAGGGGCCGTGGTTGTACG
Source organism: Pseudomonas sp. S60 (assembly GCF_016647865.1). NCBI lineage: Bacteria > Pseudomonadati > Pseudomonadota > Gammaproteobacteria > Pseudomonadales > Pseudomonadaceae > Pseudomonas > Pseudomonas sp. S60. The sequence continues at coordinate 11,402 of NZ_JACVVH010000037.1, forward strand.
ATGCGATGATCACCGTCACCAGGGTTTGCTCGGCGCTCATTTTGCCTCCTTGGCAGCCAGGCCAGACTCGATCAGCGCCAGGTACTGCTGGCGGAACACCGTGATGTCATGGTTGTGGTTGAGGTAGTCGAACGCCTGCTCGCCCTTGGCCTGCAGCGCGTTGTCATCCAGCGCCAGGTAGCGGTCCAGCGCGGCGGTAAGGCTGGCCACGTCTGCCGGTTTGATCACTTCGCCGCCTGCGCCGGTAATCAGCGGCAGCATGGCAGGTACATCGCTGGCGATGACCGGCAAGCGCCCGCTCATGCCCTCGAGCAACGCCAGGCCCAGGCCTTCTGCCAGCGACGGCATGGCCCAGATGTCAAACGCCCGCACATAACGCAAGGCGTTGTCCCTGAAGCCCAGCAGGTGCGCACGGCCTGCCAGCCCAAGGCGTTCGATTTCCGCCTGTAGACGCGCCTGTTCGCGACCGGCACCAATGATGGCCAACTGTGCGTTGGGGTACTTGCCCTTCAACGCAGCGAACGCCTGGAGCAGGTAGGTGTGCCCCTTCACAGGCACCAGCCGGCCCAGTGCCCCCACCAGCCGCACATCCTGGGCCAGGCCCAGTTGCGTACGGGCCTCGGCGCGCGTCAGTTGCAAGGCCGTGGCCTGCTCTGTGTCGATGGCGTTGGTGATGGCGTGGGTGTTGCTGTCGGTGAAGCCGCAGCGGCAATCGAGCAGGTACTGCTTAACGGCAGGCGATACCCCCACGAACTGCCAGTGCTGGTCGATCAGCCGCTGTGTCTGGCGCCGACGATAAAACCGGTCGTATTCGCCAAAGCCGTGGGAAATACCGATGCACAGGGGGATCTTCAGCCAACGGTTGAGCTGCAACAGCATGTTTACCGGCTTGAAGCGGTTGCAGATCACCACGTCGAAGCGCTCGCGCCGGCAAAACCGGTACACCTGCCACAGGGCCTTGAGGCGCATGCCTTTGAGGGCGCTGTCGGCGAAATCGAAATACACAGAATGGTCAGCACGGCTCACCGGCTGGCCCGCTTGCGGCCGGCCCTTGAGGAACGCCATGGTGGTTTCGAACCGGTCAGCCGGCAGCGCCTTGAAGATCTGTTCGGCCAGGTCGGCAAAGTCGTGTTGCTTGATGTTGTAGTCCGGTTGCAGTTGCAGGACTTTGTAGCGCTTCATACGGTTTCCCGATCAACACCCTGGTGGCGGCCCTTCAAGACCCAGAACAGCTCGTGACGGCGCACGGCCTTGCGGAAAAATTCATTTTCGCCATACGGCGACAGGCGCCGCCCGGCCAGCCAGCGCTGAATGAAACGGCGCAGCCGCCGCTTGAACGGTGGCCGAGGCTGCAAGTCATGCATCATACCCAGCGCCATGGCCTTGTCGCGCTGCAGACGTGCGTCCAGCATCAGTGTGCAGGGCCGCCCTACAGGCTGGTCGCCGGTCATGGGTGGCAGGGCCACGCCCGCGCCACTGTCGCCCATGGGCCAGCGGTCGTTGTCGTGCAAGTGGTTGGCGTAACCCAGCAGGGTTTCAGGCTGCCAGTCCAGCCCTTGCAACGCCTCGTGCAGCGCCTGTTGGGCAGCCACATGGTCGGGGTGCGGGTCCAGGACCGGGTGGGGCATCACGATGACCTGCGGGCGTGCCTCGCGCAGCACAGCGCGCAAGTCGGCCAGCAGGTTGTGCCAGGTGGGCGCCCCATCGTCACCGGGCAGGGCCAGTTGGTTCAGCGTGCGGAACGGCCGTGTGTCAGCCATGTCGGCTTCACGGGAGCCAAAGGGTGAAGCCGGGGCATCGCGCATGGCAGGCAGTTGCAGGCAGAAATAGCCCAGTTGCACACAATTGCGTTCTGGCACCCCGGCCCAGCGCGGCACGGTGATGCTGTCCCAGGCCCGCAGCCTGCCTTTGAGGCGCGCAGCCTCCACAGCCGAGAGGCCCATGGCCTGGTAGTGCTCCGCTTCGATTTCGCCGGCCGTGAGGGTGACCACCCAGGCTTCGTCGGCCTGGCTGTACAGGCCATAGGCGGCAAGCTCGGCGTCATCGGCGTGGGGCGCGATGACCATGACGCGCTTGCGCCGCAGGTCCTCCTGGGCAAACGCCCACAGCCGGGGCTGGCCAACCAACCGGCAATGGCGGCCGCGCAGGGTCACCTGGCCGTCCGCCAGCGCCTGGCCAAGGCCAGTGAGGTTCACGAAGCGCATACCGCGCACACCCCGCTCGAACACCTGCAGGTCTTCGCCTTGCGGGCCCTGAATGCGCACGCCTGGGTCGAACAGGCGCCCGAGCACGCCACAGCGCAGCGTTACCTGCAACAGCAACGTGCCGTCGTGGCGCGGCTGCAACCCCTCAGCCATCAGGCGACCGCCCTGCAGGCTCACGCCGGGGATTTCATCGGCCGCTGAAAAACGGTAGGTATAGTCCTCGCCTGCCCCATAGAACAGGTGGTCGGCCAGCCACGCCTCGTGGGCGACCCACAGCAGCGGCAACAGCACCAGCGGCAGCCACCAGATAACCCCCCCCAGCGCAACCAGCACCACCAGGGCCATCAACAGACCCAGGCGCTTGTTGCGCCGGTGGCGCTTGAGCAACTGCTGCTTGCGGCTCACGCCTGATACACCGGCACAGGGTTGCACCAACGGTCCTTGTACTCGCGGTCGGCCCGGCCGAACGAGAAACGCAGCGGCTTGCCGAGGGCGCGGGCGTGTTCCCAGGCGGCCTGGGTATTGAGAAAGCTCAACACGCTGCCGGGGCTGAAGGCCTTGGTTTCGGGGTCGACCCCGCCGTTGATGTACTCGACGCTGATCCACTCTGGCGCCTCGACGCGGTACACCAGCTGGATGGCAATGGGTTTGTCTCCCAGCAGCAGCACCGAACCGATCAACAGGTTGTGCAAGCGCCCCAGCACCTCACCCATCTGCTGGGCGCCGGTGGCCGCGAAGCCCCAGCGACGCAGGAACAGGTCGCAGTACATGTCGGCGATTTGCTGGGCGCTGAAATCGCTGATGGGCCGTACCACACCGCCCGCTTCTTCCAGCAGCCGCAGTTCGCGGCGCTGGTTGTAGCGGAACTTCTTGGACAAGTCTTCTGGCGCCCGGGCCATGGCCAACTGCTCCTTCTGCACCTTGAGGCCGCTGAAACGGCCCTGGTTGAGCTCGGACAGGTAACGCACGGCATGGCGCAAAGGGGCACCGGCATCAGGCGCCGCGGGCAGGATGATTTCAGCATTGCCCAGGTCGAACAGGGCTTTTTTGCCGGCTCGCTTGAGCACGTCCTTGGACAGCGCCACGTGCCGCCCCCACGTGGGGATGGCCGCCTTCAACTCGCCGGCCTGGTGCCAGCCCAGGTAGCGCACCGGGATACCGGCCAGGTCGGCCAGCTGTTGCACCACCTGTGGGTGGGTCGCGACGCTGCCACCAAAACGCGCCCAGGCCTGGGCGTAGGCTCCGCCGTCGATGGCTTGCCAGCCGCGCTCGCGCAGGGCCTTTACATGATTGAGCATCAGGCCTCCACCAACGCGCGCACTTGGGGCAATTGCCAGAAGGCCTTGCGCACCGCCTGGTCAGAAAAGCGCTCCGCCAGGCGCTGCAACATGTGTTCGGCGCAAGCCGTGCGTTGCTGGCCATCCAGCAGCGCCATGTGCCTGAGGCCCTCGGCCAGTTGCGCCGCGTCACCCAACGGGAACAGCATGCCTACACCTTCGACCACTTCGCGGGCACCGCCACAGGCGGTTGCCAGCACCGGCACGCCGGCGACCATGGCTTCGAGCAGGACCATGCCGAACGGTTCATGGTCGGAGCTGAGGGCGAACACATCGAACGCCTGGAAATACCGGCGCGCATCGGGCACCTGGCCCAGAAAATCGACCTGCCCGGCAATACCCAGCTCGCTGGTCAAGGCCTTGAGCACAGGTTCCAGCCGCCCCTTGCCCAGGATCGCCAGGCGGGAACCTGCCGGCAGCCCGGGCAGTGCCTGGGCAAAGCCGCGCAGCAAGGTGGCCTGGTCCTTGTCGGGGTGCAGGCGGCCGACGTTCCCCACCACCCAGGCCTGCGGGCCCAGGCCCAGGGCCTGACGAGCCTCGGCGCGCGGCACCAGGGCGGCCTGCAAGGCCTGGATATCGATGCGGTTGTACAAGGTCTGGATGCGCTCGGCCGGCCACTTCGGCAGGCAGCGGCGCATGTCGTCACGCACCGCATCGGACACACCCAGCAGGCTCAGGCGCTTGGCAAACAGGTTGGCGAACAGCTGCCGCCCCTTGCGCTGATAATCACCAAAAGCATGGTGAACGCCGATCACCGGCAAACCGGTCGCCAGCAAGGCCACATAGATGGGCTTGAAGCGGTGGGCGATGCAGAAGGCGAACTGGCGCTCGGCGGCAATGCGCCGCAGCGCGCGGATGGCGCCGAGTTTCAGGCCACGCACGGCCTTGGAGCTGAACCCCAGAAACAGCACTTCATCCGAGGCGCAGCCCGCCGCAACCTGTGGGTCGGGTGCACCGGTGAGGAACACGGTAGTGACCTTGTAGCCGCTGCCCTGGAACAGGCTGGCGTACTGACGGGCGCAGTCCAGGAACGGCCCGTCATAGCCATGGCAGAACTGCAGGATGCGCGGTTCAGAGCGGCTGGTCATACGCGGCGGCGCCGTCCTTCACAACCAGGATGTCTTCCATGATCAGGTACTGCAGGTCGGAACCGAAGAACATGTTCAGGGCGTCGGTTGGCGAGCAGATCATCGGCTCACCGCGGCGGTTCAGCGAGGTGTTCAGCGATACACCGTTGCCGGTCAGGTCTTCCAGAGCCTTCATCATGTCGTAGTAGCGCGGGTTGTACTCGCGCTTGAGTACCTGGGCACGCGACGTACCGTCCTCGTGAACCACTTCGGGTACACGGGTTTTCCATTCTTCGGCCACTTCGAAGGTGAAGGTCATGAACGGCGCCGGGTGATCGACCTTGATCATCTGCGGCGCGACGGTGTCGAGCATCGACGGGCAGAAGGGTCTCCAGCGCTCGCGGAACTTGATTTGCTCGTTGATGCGGTTGGCCACACCCGGCACGCTCGGGCAACCGATGATCGAACGGCCACCGAGGGCACGCGGGCCGAACTCCATGCGCCCCTGGAACCAGGCCACCGGGTTGCCTTCGACCATGATCTTGGCGATGCGCTGCGGCATGTCGTCCAGCTTGCGCCACTTGGGCGCATTCGGGTGACGGGCGCAGGCGGCGATCACGTCTTCGTTGGAATACGAAGGGCCGAGGTAGACGTGCTCCATCTTCTCTACCGGCACACCGCGGGCGTGGGACACGTAGGCCGCAGCACCCACGGCGGTACCAGCATCACCGGAGGCCGGCTGCACGAACAGCTCCTTGACGTCGGAGCGGGCGATGATCTTCTGGTTGAGCTTGACGTTCAGCGCGCAGCCACCGGCAAATGCCAGCTTGCCGGTTTCGCGCAGGGTGTCGCCCAGGTAGTGGTCGATCATCTGCAGGGCGATCTTTTCAAACAAGGCCTGCATGCTGGCGGCATAGTGGATGTACGGCTCGTCGGCGATATCGCCTTCGCGCTTGGGCCCCAGCCATTCGATGAGCTTGGGCGAGAAATAGAAGCCCTTGCCCTTCTCTTTATGGCGGCGCAAGCCGATAACGTTGGCGTACTCGGTGTTGATCACCAACTCGCCGTTCTCGAAACTCGCCAGGCGCGAGAAGTCGTATTTGCTGGCGTCGCCGTACGGCGCCATGCCCATGACCTTGAACTCGCCGTCGAGCATCTCGAAGCCCAGGAACTCGGTGATCGCACCGTACAGGCCACCCAGGGAATCGGGGTCGAAGAACTCTTTGATCTTGTGGATCTTGCCGTTTTCGCCGTAGCCGAAGAAGGTCGTGGCGTATTCGCCCTTGCCATCGATGCCCAGGATCGCGGTTTTTTCCTTGAAACCCGAGCAGTGGTAGGCGCTGGACGCATGGGCCAGGTGGTGTTCGACCGGTTCGATCTTGATTTTTTTCGGGTCGAAGCCCAGCTGCTCCAGGCACCAGACGATCTTCTTGCGGTAGCGCTTGTAGCGGCGGTTGCCCATCAGGATGGCGTCGAGGGCGCGGTCCGGGGCGTACCAGTAACGCTTGGCGTAATGCCAGCGGGCTTTGCCGAACAGGCTGATGGGGGCGAACGGGATGGCGACCACGTCGACGTCCGACGGCTTGATGCCGGCCTGCTCCAGGCAGAACTTCGCCGACTCGTAGGGCATGCGGTTCTTCGCATGCTTGTCACGCACGAAGCGCTCTTCTTCGGCGGCGGCAATCAGCTTGCCGTCGATGTACAGCGCCGCGGAAGGGTCATGGCTAAGGGCGCCCGACAGGCCAAGAATCGTCAATGCCAAGGGATGAGCCTCTTCATTCTGTAGAAATGCGCCAGCGGCCTCGGGGGCGGGTGGCGGCTAAAAGGCGAGATTATAACGCAAAGAATTCCAACTGGCCCTATCGCCGGCAGGCCAGGCACGTTACTCGGCGATCAACCAGTCCATGCGGTAGCTACCCGCCGTCTGCGCCAGCTCGCGGGCCAACCAGGGCAGCAGCTCCCTGAGCTCTTCCTCCAGCCCCCAAGGCGGGTTGGCAATGGCAAGGCCGGAGCCATTGAGCCCCTGCGGGCTGTCCTGGTGGTGCACATACAGCTCCACCCGCAGCAGCTTGGGCGCGCCAGTGCTGGTCAGGTCCTGGTAGAAACGGGTAAGGGAGCGCTGGTCCTTGATCGGGTACCAGATGGCCGCGACCGTCTGGCGCATGCGGCCAATTGCCTCTTTCATGGAGCTGGTGCAGCGCTTGAGCTCATCGGCCTGTTCGAACGGCGGGTCGATCAGCATGATCGCGCGCTTTTCCTGCACCGGCAGCAGGGCCCGGGGCACGTGCCAGCCCTCGCCCAGGTGCACGACCACGCGCGGGTCCTTCTTCATGTTTTCCTTGAGCAGCGGCCCGTCTTCAGGGTGCTTCTCGTTGAGCAGGGCACGGTCCTGCTGGCGCATCAGGCGGCGGGCCAGTTCGGGGGAACCGGGGTAATAGCGCAACTCGCCATCAGCGTTCAGGCGCTTGATGATGCGGAGGTAATCGGCAGCCATCACCGGCAGGTCGTCACGGCCCCACAGGCGCGCGACACCGTCGAGGTACTCACCGGTACGGCTCGCCTGGTCGCCCTGAAGGTCATACAACCCCAGGCCGGCGTGGGTGTCGATGTAGGCGAACGGCTGTTCCTTGCGCGACATCAGGGCGATGAGGCGGGTCAGCACGATGTGCTTGAGGACGTCGGCATGGTTGCCGGCGTGGAAGGCGTGACGATAGTTCATGGCAACTCCTGCGCGGGCGGCAAGTTTACCTTGCCTTGCCGGCCGCGTCAGGCCTGGCTGCTGGTGGGTGCCGACGGCAAGGCCGGCACCGCTGCGCCAGCCTTACTTCTCGGCGTGATAGGCAGCATCAGCCGTTTCGAAGCGCTGCACCATCGCCTGGCTCGGACGGCCCAGCTTGCTGAACAGCACGATGGCGAGGGTACCCAGCAGGAAGCCTGGGATGATTTCGTACAGACCCCACGGGTCAATCTGCTTCCACAGGATGACAGTCAAAGCGCCAACCACGATGCCGGCCAGCGCACCGTTGCGGGTCATGCCCTTCCACAGCACCGACATCAGCACCACCGGGCCGAACGCTGCACCGAAGCCTGCCCAGGCGTAGGCCACCAGGCCCAGTACGCGGTTTTCCGGGTTGGCAGCCAGGGCGATGGCCACCAACGCCACGGCCAGCACCATCAACCGGCCAACCCACACCAGCTCCACCTGCGAAGCACTCTTGCGCAGGAAAGCCTTGTAGAAGTCCTCGGTCAGGGCGCTGGAGCACACCAGCAGCTGGCAGCTCAGGGTACTCATGACCGCCGCCAGGATGGCCGACAGCAGCACACCGGCAATCCAGGGGTTGAACAGGATCTTGGCCAGTTCGATGAACACCCGCTCGTGGTTTTCGTTAACCGGCCCGGCAAGCTCCGGGTTGGCGGAGAAGTAGGCGATGCCGAAGAAACCGACGGCGCAGGTGCCGACCAGGCACAGGATCATCCAGGTCATGGAGATGCGGCGGGCGTTGGCGATCGATTTCACCGAATCGGCCGCCATGAAGCGCGCCAGGATGTGCGGCTGGCCGAAGTAGCCCAGCCCCCAGCCCATCAGCGAAATGATACCGATGAAGCTGGCCCCCTTGAGCATGTCGAAGTTGGCCGGGTTGACCGCCTCGATCGCCGCGAAGGTCTGGTCGAAACCACCGGTTGAGATCAGCACGATCACCGGGGTGAGGATGAGCGCGAAGATCATCAGCGTTGCCTGCACCGTATCGGTCCAGCTCACCGCCAGAAAACCACCGACGAAGGTGTAGGCAATGGTGGCTGCTGCACCGGCCCACAGCGCCGTTTCGTAGGACATCCCGAAGGTGCTCTCGAACAGGCGGGCGCCGGCCACGATGCCGGAGGCGCAATAGATGGTGAAGAACACCAGGATGACTACGGCCGAGATGATGCGCAGCAGGCCGCTCTTGTCTTCGAAGCGGCTGGTGAAATAGTCCGGCAGGGTCAGTGCATCGCCGTTGTGTTCGGTTTGCACGCGCAAGCGGCCAGCCACGAACAGCCAGTTCAGGTAGGCACCCACGGTGAGGCCGATGGCGATCCAGGCTTCGGAGAGGCCCGCGAAGTAGATGGCGCCCGGCAGGCCCATCAGCAGCCAGCCGCTCATGTCGGAGGCCCCCGCAGACAGCGCGGTGACCACGCTGCCCAGGCTGCGACCGCCCAGGATGTAGTCAGAAAGATTTTTAGTGGCGCGGTAGGCCGCAAAGCCGATCAGCACCATTGCGGCGATGTAGATCACAAACGTGATCGTGATTGGGTTACCCATGCGTGTGCCCTGGTGTTTGTTGTTATTTCATGTGCAACCGGTCGAGGCGGTTGCACCCAGGCGGGGAATGCTATGCAACAACGCAAATGGGGTGCAACCATTTTTCATTTGCAAGTTGCACCTGCCCACGCATTTTCAGATAAAGCCTGTTTTTTGCTCCTGTTTAGTGCATGGGAAGCGCATTTTTAGAACGAAAGGACCATTCATGTCGCTTTCAGAAACTTCGGAAACGACCGTCAGACGAGTTGCACCCAGCTGTCGTGAAATTCGGGTTGCACCTGGTTGCACCCGGTTCTCGCTGCGGATAATCTTGGCGCCAGCTGACGCCACATTCGTGGCAATAACGAGGATAAGAAATGGCGACGACCACCCTTGGGGTCAAACTCGATGACCCTACCCGCGAACGACTCAAAGCCGCAGCGCAGTCCATCGACCGCACGCCGCATTGGTTGATCAAGCAGGCGATCTTCAACTACCTGGAGAAGCTCGAGGGTGGCGCGACCCTGAATGAAATCAACGGCCAGGCCAGTGGCCTGGCAGAGGATGCCGGGGACGCCCCGGTCGACCATGGCCACCAGTGCTTCCTGGAGTTTGCCGAGAGCATCCTGCCCCAGTCGGTACTGCGCTCGGCCATCACTGCAGCCTACCGCCGCCCCGAGCAGGAAGTGGTGCCCATGCTGCTGGAACAGGCCCGCCTGAGCGCACCACTCGCCGAGGCCACCAACAAGATGGCCGCCGGCATCGCAGAAAAACTGCGTAACCAGAAAAGCGCCGGCGGGCGCGCCGGTATCGTTCAGGGGCTGCTGCAGGAATTTTCGCTGTCGTCCCAGGAAGGCGTGGCACTCATGTGCCTGGCCGAAGCCCTGCTGCGCATCCCCGACAAGGGCACCCGCGATGCGCTGATCCGCGACAAGATCAGCAACGGCAACTGGCAGCCCCACCTGGGCAACAGCCCATCGCTGTTCGTCAACGCGGCCACCTGGGGCCTGCTGCTTACCGGCAGGCTGGTCAGCACCCATAACGAGGCAGGCCTGACGTCGTCGCTCACCCGCATCATCGGCAAGAGCGGCGAGCCGATGATCCGCAAGGGTGTGGACATGGCCATGCGCCTGATGGGCGAGCAGTTCGTCACTGGCGAAACCATTGCCGAGGCACTGGCCAACGCCACCCGCTTCGAGTCCAAAGGGTTCCGCTACTCCTACGACATGCTGGGTGAGGCCGCCCTTACCGAGCACGACGCGCAGAAGTACCTGGCCTCCTACGAGCAGGCCATCCACTCCATCGGCAAGGCCTCCAATGGCCGCGGCATCTATGAAGGGCCCGGCATCTCGATCAAGCTGTCGGCGCTGCACCCGCGCTACAGCCGCGCCCAGTACGAGCGGGTGATGGATGAGCTGTACCCGCGCCTGCTGGCGCTGACCCTGCTGGCCAAGCAATACGACATCGGCCTGAACATCGACGCCGAAGAGGCCGACCGCCTGGAGTTGTCGCTCGACCTGCTCGAGCGCCTGTGCTTCGAGCCTGCGCTGGCGGGCTGGAACGGCATCGGCTTTGTCATCCAGGCTTACCAGAAGCGTTGCCCGTACGTGATCGACTACGTCATCGACCTGGCCAAGCGCAGCCGCCACCGCCTGATGATCCGCCTGGTCAAGGGCGCGTACTGGGACAGCGAAATCAAGCGTGCCCAGGTCGAAGGCCTGGAAGGCTACCCGGTCTACACGCGCAAGGTGTACACCGACGTGTCCTACGTCGCCTGTGCCCGCAAGCTGCTGGCCGTGCCGGAGGCCATCTACCCGCAGTTCGCCACCCACAACGCCCACACCTTGTCGGCCATCTACCATATTGCTGGCCAGAACTATTACCCCGGCCAGTACGAATTCCAGTGCCTGCATGGCATGGGCGAGCCCCTGTACGAGCAGGTGGTGGGCAAGATTGCCGACGGCAAGCTGAACCGGCCATGCCGGGTGTATGCCCCGGTGGGTACGCACGAAACCCTGCTGGCCTACCTGGTCCGCCGGCTGCTGGAAAACGGCGCCAACACCTCGTTCGTCAACCGTATCGCCGACCACTCCATCTCCATTCAGGAGTTGGTGGCTGACCCGGTGCAGAGCATCGAGCGCATGGGGGCCCAGGAAGGCAGCATCGGCCTGCCGCACCCGCGCATCCCACTGCCGCGCGAACTGTACGGCAGCGAGCGTGACAACTCGGCGGGCATCGACATGGCCAACGAACACCGTTTGGCGTCGCTGTCCTGCGCCATGCTGGCGACCGCCAACAATGACTGGAAGGCCACGCCACTGCTGGCCTGCGCTGCCAGCGAGGGTACGGTAGCTGAAGTGCTGAACCCCGCCGACCACCGCGATGTGGTGGGCCATGTGCAGGAAGCCACCACCGCCGACGTGGACAACGCCATCCAGTGCGCCCTGAATGCAGCGCCTATCTGGCAGGCCACGCCGCCCGCCGAGCGTGCGGCCATCCTGGAACGCACTGCCGACCTGATGGAAGCCGAAATCCAGCCGCTGATGGGCCTGCTCATTCGCGAGGCGGGCAAAACCTTCGCCAACGCCATTGCCGAAGTGCGCGAAGCGGTGGACTTCCTGCGTTACTACGCTGTACAGGCGCGCAACGCGTTCAGTAACGACGCCCACCGCCCGCTGGGCCCGGTGGTGTGCATCAGCCCATGGAACTTCCCGCTGGCGATCTTCACCGGGCAAGTGGCGGCAGCCCTGGCAGCAGGCAACCCGGTGCTGGCCAAGCCAGCCGAGCAAACCCCGCTGATCGCCGCCCAGGCCGTTCGCCTGCTGCTGGAAGCAGGCATCCCGGAAGGTGTGCTGCAGCTGCTGCCAGGTCGCGGCGAAACCGTGGGCGCCGGCCTGGTGGGCGACGAGCGGGTCAAAGGTGTGATGTTCACCGGTTCCACCGAGGTCGCCCGCCTGCTGCAGCGCAATGTGGCCGGGCGCCTGGACAACCAGGGCCGGCCGATTCCGCTGATTGCCGAAACCGGCGGCCAGAACGCGATGATCGTGGATTCATCAGCACTGACCGAGCAGGTGGTGATCGACGTCGTGTCCTCGGCCTTCGACAGCGCCGGCCAGCGCTGCTCTGCCCTGCGCGTGCTGTGCCTGCAGGAAGACTGCGGCGACCGCGTGATCGAAATGCTCAAGGGCGCCATGGCTGAAAGCCGCCTCGGCTGCCCGGACCGCCTGGCCGTGGATATCGGCCCGGTGATCGACGGCGAAGCCAAGGCGGGTATCGAGAAGCACATCCAGGGCATGCGCGAGAAAGGCCGCCCGGTATACCAGGTCGCCATCGCCGATGCCGCGGAGCTCAAGCGCGGCACCTTCGTGATGCCAACCCTGATCGAGCTGGACAGCTTCGACGAGCTCAAGCGCGAGATTTTCGGCCCGGTGCTGCACGTGGTGCGCTACAACCGGCGCAACCTGGACCAGCTGATCGAGCAGATCAACAACTCCGGCTACGGCCTGACACTGGGTGTGCACACCCGTATCGACGAAACCATCGCCAAGGTGGTGGAAAGCGCCAACGCCGGCAACATGTACGTCAACCGCAACATTGTCGGTGCCGTGGTCGGGGTACAGCCATTCGGTGGTGAAGGCTTGTCGGGCACCGGCCCGAAAGCGGGTGGCCCGCTGTACCTGTACCGCCTGCTGTCGACCCGCCCGGCAGATGCCATCGGCCAGCACTTCGAGCAGCAGGACGGCGACGGCAAGCCTGACCGTGCGCTGCATGAGCAACTGGTCAAGCCGTTGCATGCATTGAAGGCCTGGGCACAAGGCAACCAGCTGAGCGAGCTGGCCACGCTGTGCAGCCAGTTCGCCACCCAGTCGCAAAGCGGCATCGCACGCCTGCTGCCTGGCCCGACCGGCGAACGCAACACCTACACCATCCTGCCTCGCGAGCATGTGCTGTGCCTGGCCGACAACGAAGCTGACCTGCTCGCGCAGCTTGCTGCGGTGCTGGCGGTGGGCAGTTCGGCGGTGTGGGCCGACAGCGAACCCGGCAAGGCCCTGCGCAATCGCCTGCCGCGCGAGCTGCAGGACAAGGTCCGATTGACGGCGGACTGGAGCAAGGATGACGTGGCGTTCGACGCCGTGATCCACCATGGTGACTCGGACCAGCTGCGCGGGGTGTGCCAGCAGGTCGCCAAGCGCGCCGGGGCCATCGTGGGGGTACATGGGCTGTCCAGCGGGGATCACCAGATTGCGCTGGAGCGGCTGGTGATTGAGCGGGCGGTGAGTGTGAACACTGCGGCGGCGGGCGGTAATGCCAGTTTGATGACTATTGGCTGATCGCTGCTGGTAAAAAAAGGAGAGCTTCGGCTCTCCTTGTTTATGGGCGTATGGGTTGAGATGTTCAGCGCCTGTGAGATCAAGCGCCGCCCGCGCGGCGCATCGCGAGCTGCGCTCGCTCCTACGGTCTGGGGCCAGTAACGCCTCTGACACAGGCATGACTGGCCCGCAACAAACGTAGGAGCGAGCGCAGCTCGCGATGCGCCGCGCGGGCGGCGCTCGGTCTTACAGGCGCAGATATTGTTGTGGCGAGCACCCAGCGGCCATCATGCTATCTCGGCTTATGCCCCCCAGGCTGTGGTAGGGCGTAAATGTGTTCGCCGTTACAGGTGCAGCGCCTATGAAATCGAGCGCCGCCCGCGCGGCGCATCGCGAGCTTTGCTCGCTCCTACGTTTGTTTCGGGCCAGTCATGCCTGGTGCATACGACACGATATCGCGTCATGCGCCAAGGCGTCCGCGCGCCAATGGCACAGGCCTAATTGGCCCGAAACAAACGTAGGAGCGAGCGCAGCTCGCGATGCGCCCCGCGGGCGGCGCTCGATCTCACAAGCGCAGAAAACACCACGGCAAGCACCGGCATACCGCTACTACGTTCTAAACCCATATCACCCACACCTATTAACCTGTCCCTCCCACAACCATCCTCCTACACTCGCCGCATTCCGCCTCAGGACCGCGACCATGCCCGAGACCTTGCTCAGCCCCCGCAACCTGGCCTTCGAACTGTACGAAGTCCTCGACGCCGAAGCCCTCACCCAACGCCCGCGTTTCGCCGAGCACAGCCGCGAAACCTTCGACGCAGCGCTGACCACGGCGCGCACCATCGCCGAGAAATGCTTCGCACCGCACAACCGCAAAGCCGATGAAAACGAACCGCGCTATGTGAACGGCTGCGCCGAGTTGATTCCCGAGGTCAAACCCGCCGTCGACGCCTTTCTCCAGGCAGGCTTTCTCAACGCCAACAGGGATTTCGAAGCCGGCGGCATGCAACTGCCCAGCCTGGTGTCACAGGCCTGCTTTGCCCACTTTCAGGCGGCCAACGCCGGCACCACTGCCTACCCTTTCCTGACCATGGGCGCCGCCAACCTGATCGAGAGTTTCGGCAACGAGGAACAGAAGCGGCTGTTTCTACAACCCATGATCGAAGGCCGCTACTTTGGCACCATGGCCCTGACCGAACCCCACGCGGGCTCGTCACTGGCCGATATCCGCACCCGCGCCGAGCCGGTGGGCGATGGCAGCTACCGCCTCAAGGGCAACAAGATCTTCATCTCCGGCGGTGATCACGCGCTGTCGGAAAACATCGTGCACATGGTGCTGGCCAAGCTGCCGGACGCCCCACCCGGGGTGAAAGGTATCTCCCTGTTCATCGTGCCCAAGTTCCGCGTCAACCCCGACGGTAGCCTGGGCCCACGTAACGACGTGCTGCTGGCCGGGCTGTTCCACAAGATGGGCTGGCGCGGCACCACCTCCACTGCGCTCAACTTCGGCGACAACGGCCAGTGCATCGGCTACCTGGTCGGCCAGCCGCACCAAGGCCTGGCCTGCATGTTCCAGATGATGAACGAGGCCCGCATCGGCGTAGGCATGGGCGCCGTGATGCTAGGCTACGCGGGCTACCTGTACTCACTGGAATATGCCCGCCAGCGCCCCCAGGGCCGATCACTGGAAGACAGGAACCCGCACACCCCACCCGTGCCCATCATCGCCCACAGCGATGTGAGGCGGATGTTGCTGGCACAGAAGGCCTACGTTGAAGGCGCTTTCGACCTAGGGCTGTATGCGGCGCGGCTGTTCGACGATACCCACACAGCCCGCGACCAGGCTACACGCGAGCAGGCCCAGCAGTTGCTCGACCTGCTCACCCCTGTGGTCAAGTCGTGGCCTTCTGCCTTCTGCCTCAAGGCCAACGAGCTGGCGGTGCAGATACTGGGCGGCCACGGCTACACCCGTGAGTACCCCGTGGAGCAGTACTACCGCGACAACCGCCTGAACCCGATTCACGAAGGCACCGAAGGCATCCAGGCACTCGACCTGCTCGGCCGCAAGCTGGCGCAGCACAACGGCGCCGGCCTCAAGCAACTGATGCGCCTGGTGGCAGCCACCGGCGAACGCGCCAGCCACCACCCCAACCTGGACCCACTGCGCGAGCCGCTCGAACACCTGGTCAACCGCCTGCAGGCGGTAACCCTGGCCCTGCTTGGCGACCTCGCGCAGGGCCACGCTGCACAGGCCTTGGCCAACTCGGCCCTGTACCTGAAAGTGTTCGGCCATTGCGTGATCGGCTGGCGCTGGCTGGAGCAAGCCATCCACGCCGAGCTCGGGTTATTGAAGGGGAATGACGGTGACCGCGACTTCTACCGGGGCAAGTTGCAGGCGGCGCGTTATTTCCTGACCTGGGAGGTGCCTGGCTGCCATAATGACCTGGCACTGCTCGAGGCCCGCGATGCGACCTGCCTCGGCATGCAGGATGAGTGGTTCTAAGGGGGAGCCACCGCGCAAACGGAGGCCTGCCCATGTTCGATTCCAGCGCCTTGCTGCGCCAGCGCTTCGCCGCGCTGCGCAGTTCGGCCGAGGTGTTTTCCCTGCGTCACGTCAAACAGTCGCACCAGGCGCTGTCGGTGCGGCGCAACGTAGCCGAACCACCGTTTTTCAGCCAGGACGAAGGCGCCATGCTGACCGCACGGGTGGCTGGGGTAGAGGCTTACGCCGCCACTGCCGACCTCAGCCAGGCAGGCCTGCAGCGTGCACTGGAACAGGCCGAGGCGCTGGCGCGGCAAATCGCCCGGCACAGCCTGCTCGACCTGCGCGGGCAGGCCGTTCCCACTGGGCAGCATGACGTTGTCTCGCCCCATTTCGATGAGGCCATACCCTCCCTTGCCAACTGCCTGGCCCTGCTCGCGGCAGAGTCAGCCAGCGTGCCCGCCGATGAGCGCCTGGTGGACTGGCAAGCCAGCCTGGGCGTGAGTGTGGTGGAGCAAACCTACCTTAACTCTGCTGGCGCCGAACTGCGCCATGCTCAACGCTTTCTGTTCCCCGGCCTGAGCGTCACCGCCAGCGATGGCCAAGACAGCCAGAGCCGCAGCCTGGGCCGGGAAAACTTCGGCCAGCAGGGTGGCTTCGAGGTCGTCGAGCGTTGCGGCCTGGTAGGCGCGGCCCAGCGGGTGGCCGACCAGGCCCTGCAACTGCTGCTGGCGCCCAACACCCCTGAGGGCCAGCGTGACCTGTTGCTGATGCCCGACCAGATGATGCTGCAGATTCACGAGTCCATCGGCCACCCCCTGGAAATGGACCGCATCCTGGGCGACGAGCGCAACTACGCGGGCACCAGCTTCATAAAAGCCAGTGACTTTGGCCACCTGCAATACGGGTCGGCATTGCTGAACGTGACGTTCGATCCGACCATAAGCGAAGAACTGGCCAGCTATGGTTTCGATGACGACGGCACCCCGGCAACCAAGCAGTTTTTGATCCGTGACGGCGTGTTGCTGCGCCCGCTGGGGGGCGCGCTGTCGCAGTACCGCTCTGGCCTGGAGGGCGTTGCCAACAGCCGTGCCTGTAGCTGGAACAGGGCGCCCATCGACCGCATGGCCAACCTGAACATCGAGCCGGGTGATCGGTCACTGGAACAACTGGTGCAGGGTATCGAGCACGGCATCCTGATGCGCACCAACCGCTCCTGGTCGATCGATGACGCCCGCAACAAATTCCAGTTCGGCTGCGAATGGGGGCAACTGATCGAGAACGGCGAGCTCAAGGGCATCGTCAAGAACCCCAATTACCGCGGTATCTCGGCGCAGTTCTGGCGCAACCTGGCCGCCGTCGGCGACCGCAGCACGTTCCAGGTGCTGGGCACGCCCAATTGCGGCAAGGGCGAGCCTAACCAGGTGGTAAGGGTGGGCCATGCGGCGCCAGCCTGCGTGTTCCGCCAAATCGACGTGTTCGGAGGGCAGGCCTGATGCAACATGCTTTCGAAGCCCTGGTGGGGGTGGCGCACAACGCCCTGCACGCCGGCGAGCAATTCACCCTCGGCTACAGCGCCGAGCAGTCTCGGTTTGTGCGTTTCAACCACGCCAAGGTGCGCCAGGCGGGGGATGTAAGCCAGGCCAGCGCGCACCTGCGGCTGATCCGCGACGGCCGCCAGGCCGAGCAGTTGGTCACCTTGAGCGGTGAGGCACAGGTAGACGGCCAACGGCTGGAGGCTGCCATGCAGTTGCTACGCCAGACGCTACCCCTGCTGCCAATAGACCCGTATCTGCAACTGAACACCGCCCCCTGGAACAGCCTGAGCTGCCAGGCAGCACCGCTGCCGGCGCTTGATGAAGTACTGGCGCTGATCGAACGCGAGGCAGGTGACCTGGACCTGGTCGGTATCTATGCCGCCGGCCCTGTGTGCCGTGGCTTTGCCAGCTCATTCGGCGCCTTCGGCTGGCACCAGGCCAACAGCTTCAACATGGACTGGAGCCTGTTCCACGAGAATGGCCAGGCCGTCAAAGCCAACTATGCCGGGCAAACCTGGAACGCGGGTGATTTCACCCAGCGCCTGCGCCAGGCCCGTGACCAGCTGGGCTTTTTAGGCCAACCGGCCATTACCCTCAAGCCTGGCAGCTATCGTGCGTACCTCGCGCCTGCAGCCATGGACGAAATTGCCGGGATGCTGTGCTGGGGAGGCTTCTCGGCCCAGGCCCTGGCCACCGGTAACAGTGCCCTGCAGCGCCTGTACAACGGCGATGGGCAACTGAGCCCGCTGGTGAGTTTCAGCGAGCAGGTCAGCGGCTCGCTGAGCCCGGCGTTTTCCGATGAAGGCTCGCCGCGCATGGACGTGCCGCTGATTCAGCACGGCAAGGCCCGCCAGCAGTTGACCAGTGCACGCAGCGCCGCAGAGTTCCAGCGGGTGGCCAATGGCGCCGACAGCTACGAATCGCCCTGTGCACTGAGCATGGCCGGCGGGAACCTGCCCAGCGAAGCGGTACTGCAGCGCCTCGGCACCGGCCTGTATATCAGCAACCTGTGGTACCTGAACTACTCCGACCTGCCCGCAGCGCGCATGACCGGGCTAACCCGCTTTGCCACGTTCTGGGTCGAGAACGGGGCGATACAGGGGCCGGTGAATACCATGCGCTTCGACGACAGCCTGTACAGTTTGCTGGGCAGCCAGCTGGAAGACCTGACCCAGGAGCGGGAGATGATCCTGTCGACCAGTACCTATGGGCAGCGCAGTACCGGATCGAGTCATTTGCCGGGGGCACTGGTCAAAGGGCTTAACCTGACATTGTGACTGGCATTACCGGCCTCATCGCGGGCAAGCCCACCGCCACACGGGCGTACGCCACAGCCCCGCGATGAGGCCGGTAACGACAAACGAGGACGTCATGCCCGAACGCACCCCGCTGGACCCTGTCACCGCCCGCTGGATCCCGTGGGTGGTGGCCATTGCCTTCTTCATGCAGTCGCTGGACGGCACCATCCTCAACACCGCGCTGCCAGCCATGGCCCGGTCCCTAGCCGAAGACCCCTTGCGCATGCAGGGGGTGATCATCTCGTACATGCTCACCGTCGCCCTGCTGATCCCGGCCTCGGGCTGGATCGCCGACCGCTTCGGCACCAAGCGCATCTTCTTCAGTGCCATCTTGCTGTTCAGCTTCGGCTCGCTGCTGTGCGCAGTCGCCAACAGCCTGGGCTTCCTGATTTTCGCGCGCATCGTGCAGGGGCTGGGTGGGGC
The DNA here is from genome assembly GCF_016647865.1 of Pseudomonas sp. S60. Classification (NCBI taxonomy): domain Bacteria; kingdom Pseudomonadati; phylum Pseudomonadota; class Gammaproteobacteria; order Pseudomonadales; family Pseudomonadaceae; genus Pseudomonas; species Pseudomonas sp. S60. Next base: position 30,343 of record NZ_JACVVH010000037.1, read on the forward strand.
GCTGATGCTGCCGGTTGGCCGGCTGGTGGTGCTGCGCGCATACCCGCGCACCGAGCTGGTAAGGATCATGAGCTTCATCACCATCCCAGGCCTGCTCGGCCCGTTGCTTGGCCCCACGGTGGGCGGCTGGCTGGTGGAGATCCTGAGCTGGCACTGGATCTTCTTGCTCAACCTGCCGGTGGGCCTGATTGGCTGCTATGCGGTATGGAAGTTCATCCCCGACCTGCGCGGCGCTGAGCGCACCACCTTCGACGGCCCAGGCTTTGTGCTGTTTGGCGCGGCGATGGTGCTGATCACCATCGCCATGGAAGGCCTGGGCGAGCTGCACCTGCCCCACCTGCGGGTGATGCTGCTGCTGTTCGCCGGCATGGCCTGCCTGGCGGCGTACTGGCTGCGCGCCGGGCGCGACCCGGAGCCGTTGTTCTCACCCAGCCTGTTCCGCGTGCGTACCTTTGCCATCGGCATCCTCGGCAACCTGTTCGCCCGCCTGGGCAGCGGTGCCCTGCCGTTTCTGGTGCCGTTGCTGCTGCAGGTGGCGCTTGGCTACTCGCCGGCCCAGGCCGGCATGAGCATGATCCCGCTGGCCGCCGCCGCCATGCTCGCCAAGTCCATCGCCCGGCCGCTGATCGAGCGCCTGGGCTACCGCATCATCCTCACCGGCAACACGTTGCTGCTGGGGCTGCTGCTGGCCGGCCTGGGCCTTGTAGACGAGCAGACGCCCTACTGGCTGCTGCTGGTGCAACTGGGCCTGCTGGGGGCGGTGAACTCCCTGCAGTTCACCGCCATGAACACGGTAACGCTGATCGACCTTGACGATGCCAGCGCCAGCAGCGGCAACAGCCTGCTGTCGGTGGTGGCACAGTTGTCGCTGAGCCTGGGTGTTGCCTGTGCTGGCGCGTTGCTGGGCGGGTTCACGGCGGCGGGCAGCGCCGAAGGCGTTGAAACCACCCTTGGCGCCTTCCAGCTGACGTTCTTCACCATCGGCGTCATGGCCATGCTGGCTGCGGCGATTTTCCTGCAGCTGGCGCCCACGGACGGAAGGCGTGCCCGTCGTCCGGAACAGCACATGGAGTCTTAGGGGGAATGGCATCGAGGCTGGTAGACTGTGCGGCATTTTTCGCTTCGCACCGCAGGCCCGCCTCGTGACCACCGACTCCACCGCCTTTGCCACATTGCCGCTGTCTTCCGCCATGCTGGCCAACCTGGACGCCCTGGGCTATGCCTCGATGACGCCCATCCAGGCCCAGAGCCTGCCGGTCATTCTCAAAGGCAAGGACCTGATCGCCCAGGCCAAGACCGGCAGCGGCAAGACCGCCGCCTTCGGCATCGGCCTGCTCAACCCCATCAACCCGCGCTATTTTGGCTGCCAGGCCCTGGTGCTGTGCCCCACCCGCGAGCTGGCCGACCAGGTGGCCAAAGAGCTGCGCCGCCTGGCGCGGGCCGAGGACAACATCAAGATCCTCACCCTGTGCGGCGGGGTGTCCCTGGGCCCGCAGATCGCTTCGCTGGAGCATGGCGCGCACATCATCGTCGGCACGCCGGGGCGTATCCAGCAACACCTCGACAAAGGCACCCTGGTGCTCAGCGGGCTCAACACACTGGTGCTGGACGAAGCCGACCGCATGCTGGACATGGGCTTCTTCGATGCCATCGCCAGCATCATCGGCAAGACCCCGGCACGTCGCCAGACCCTGCTGTTCTCGGCCACCTACCCGGCCGGCATCAAGCAACTGGCGGCAGACTTCATGCGCGACCCGCAGCAGGTGAAAGTCGAGAGCCTGCACACCGATAACCAGATCGAACAGCGCTTCATCGAGATCGACCCCCAGCAGCGCCTGGAGGCAGTGACCCGCGTACTGGGCCACTATCGCCCGCAGTCCTGCGTGGCCTTCTGCTTTACCAAGCAGCAATGCGAGGATGTGGTCGCCCACCTCACCGCCAAGGGCATCGTTGCCCAGGCGCTGCACGGCGACCTGGAGCAACGTGACCGCGACCAGGTGCTGACCATGTTCGCCAACCGCAGCAGCTCGGTCCTGGTGGCCACCGACGTGGCAGCCCGTGGCCTGGACATCGACGGCCTGGACATGGTCATCAACGTGGAACTGGCCCGCGACGCCGAGATCCACGTGCACCGGGTGGGCCGCACCGGCCGTGCCGGCGAGAAGGGCATTGCCGTCAGCCTGGTAGCGCCGGCCGAGGGCCACCGGGCCCAGGCCATTGAGGCCTTGCAGAACAGCCCGCTGCGCTGGGACCAGTTGGACAGCCTGAAGAACAAGGGCGGCGAGCCGCTGCTGCCAGTCATGAGTACCCTGTGCATCGCCGCCGGGCGCAAGGACAAGCTGCGCCCGGGCGACATTCTGGGTGCGCTGACGGGGGATGCGGGCATCCCGGGCAAGCAGGTCGGTAAAATCGCCATCTTCGACTTCCAGGCATTCGTTGCCGTGGAACGGGCACTGGCCAAGCAGGCCATGCAGCGGCTCAACAGCGGCAAGATCAAGGGTCGGTCCCTGAAAGTCCGTATTTTGTAAGGCCCCACAGGGCTCAGCATTTCAACTCTGAAGGTTCAGAACGTGCACTCCACCGATGTGATCATTCTCGGCGCCGGCGCCGCCGGCTTGATGTGTGCCCAGCTCAGCGCCCGCCGTGGCCGCAAGGTGCTGGTCCTCGACCACGCCAACAAGCCCGGCAAAAAGATCCTCATGTCCGGCGGCGGGCGCTGCAACTTCACCAACCTGTACACCGAGCCGGGCAACTTCCTTTCGCACAACGCGCACTTCTGCAAATCAGCCTTGGCCCGCTACACCCAGTGGGACTTCATCGAGCTGGTCTGCAAGCATGGCGTGGCGTACCACGAGAAAAAGCTCGGCCAGCTGTTCTGCGACAACAAGGCCAGCGACATCCTCGACATGCTGCTGGCCGAGTGCGATGAAGCCGGTGCCGAAATCCGCATGCACACCAGCATCGAGCAGATCGAGAAAACCGACAGCGGCTACCGGCTGCAAACCAGCGGCGGCACTTTCGCCTGCCAGTCCCTGGTGATCGCCACGGGTGGTCTGTCCATCCCCACGCTGGGTGCCACCGGGTTTGGCTACCAGGTAGCGCGCCAGTTCGGCCACACGCTGCTGCCCACCCGCGCCGGCCTGGTGCCGCTCACCATCACCGAGCCGCAACTCAAGGCCATGTGCACCGAGCTGTCCGGCACCTCGCTGGACTGCACAGCCAGCTGCAACGGCAGCAGCTTCCGCGAGAACCTGCTGTTTACCCACCGTGGCCTGAGTGGCCCCGCCATCCTGCAGGTTTCATCGTTCTGGGAAGCCGGCGACACCGTCGAGATCAACCTGCTGCCCGACCGCGATGCACTGGGCTGGCTGCAACAGATGCAGGCCGAACGCGCCAACGCCGAACTCAAGACGGTGCTGGGCGATGTGTTCACCCGCAAGCTGGCCACCCTGCTGGCCGAGCAGTGGTTCAGCTCAAGGCCCATGAAGCAGTACACCCCGGCCGAGCTGCAGCACATCGCCGACACGCTGGCCAACTGGCAGGTGGTGCCGGCCGGTACCGAGGGTTACCGCACCGCCGAAGTAACCCTGGGCGGGGTGGACACCCGCGAGGTGTCGTCCAAGACCATGGAATCGCTCAAGAGCCCGGGGCTGTACTTCATTGGCGAAGTGCTGGATGTGACCGGCCACTTGGGCGGTTTCAATTTCCAGTGGGCCTGGGCCTCGGCCAATGCCGCAGCGCAGTTCGTGTAGAGTAGAATTCATTGCGCAGCACGGAACGCTTCTTGCTGGTCCGTGCTCAATGCATTCATTCGATCACTGCCTAGCAGGCCATCATGTCATCGAGCTCGTTGCGTCAGTCACTGCGTCGCCTGTGGGGCCAGGATAAGTTCAGCTACAGCATCCGGGTAACCATCGCCCTCACCGGCAGCCTGGCCTTGTGCTGGCACCAGAACGAAATGGGCCTGCTGATCCCGCTGTTCCTCGGCATCATCGCCAGCGCCCTGGCCGAGACCGACGACAGCTGGCAGGGCCGCCTGAGCGCCCTGGCCGTCACCCTGGTGTGCTTTGCCATTGCCGCCCTTGCCGTGGAACTGCTGTTCCCCTACCCCTTGCTGTTCGTGACCGCACTCGCCCTGGCCGCGTTCGCGCTGACCATGCTGGGCGCGCTGGGCGAGCGTTATGGCGCTATTGCCTCTGCCACGTTGATTACCGCCGTCTACACCATGATCGGGGTGGACCAGCGCGGTGGCATGGTGACGGACTTCTGGCACGAGCCCATGCTGCTGGTGGCCGGCGCCGCCTGGTATGGGCTGCTGTCCGTGCTGTGGCAGGCGTTGTTTTCCAACCAGCCGGTGCAGCAAAGCCTGGCCAAGCTGTATTTCGAGCTAGGCACCTACCTCAAGCTCAAGGCCAGCCTGTTCGAGCCCATCCGCACCCTGGATGTAGAGGCCCGCCGCCTGGAACTGGCCCAGCAGAACGGCAAGGTAGTGGCGGCGCTGAACGCCGCCAAGGAAATCATTCTGCACCGGGTGGGCAACAGCCAGCCCAACTCCAAGGTCAGCCGCTACCTGAAGCTGTATTTCCTGGCACAGGACATCCACGAAAGGGTCAGCGCCTCGCACTACCCTTACAACGCCCTGACCGAGGCGTTTTTCCACAGCGACGTGATGTTCCGCTGCCAGCGGCTGCTGCGCAAACAAGGCTCGTCCTGCCAGGAACTGGCCCGTTCGATACGCCTGCGCCAGCCGTTCGTGCTGGCCAGCGGCTTTGCCGAGGCACTCGAAGACCTCAACGCGTCGCTGGAGTACCTGCGCAACCAGAACAACCCGGCCTGGCGCGGGCTGCTGCGCTCGCTGCGGGCGCTGGCGGCTAACCTGGCCACGCTGGACCGCCTGCTCAGTGCGGCCAGCAACCCGGACAGCCTGGCGGACGCCAGCGACAGCAGCCTGCTGGACCGCTCGCCGCGCACCCTCAAGGACGTGTGGAAGCGGCTGCGTACGCAACTGACGCCCACGTCCCTGGTGTTCCGCCATGCGCTGCGCCTGCCGCTGGCGCTGTCGATCGGCTACGGCATGGTGCACCTGATCCACCCTACCCAGGGCTACTGGATCATCCTCACCACCCTGTTCGTGTGCCAGCCCAGCTACGGTGCAACACGGCGCAAGCTGGTGCAGCGGATCATCGGGACTGCCGTTGGCCTGACCGTCGGCTGGGCGCTGTTCGACCTGTTCCCCAACCCGGTCATCCAGTCGTTGTTCGCCGTGGTGGCCGGGGTGGTGTTCTTCGTCAACCGTACCACCCGCTATACCCTGGCCACTGCCGCGATCACCCTGATGGTGCTGTTCTGCTTCAACCAGATCGGCGACGGTTATGGTTTGTTCCTGCCGCGCCTGTTCGACACCCTGGTGGGCAGCCTGATCGCCATCATGGCGGTATTCCTGTTCCTGCCCGACTGGCAGGGGCGGCGGCTGAACAAGGCGCTGGCCAACACCCTGGCCTGCGCCAGTGTGTACCTGCGCCAGATCATGCAGCAGTATGCCTACGGCAAGCGCGACGACCTGGCGTATCGCCTGGCACGGCGCAACGCCCACAACGCCGATGCAGCGCTGTCCACCACCCTGGCCAACATGCTGATGGAGCCTGGGCACTTCCGCAAGGAAGCGGACGTGGGCTTCCGCTTCCTGGTGCTGTCCCACACGTTGCTCAGCTACCTCTCCGGGCTGGGCGCCCACCGCGACACAGCCCTGCCGGCCGAAGTGCAGGAGCAACTGATCGAAGGCGCAGGCGGCAGCCTGGCCAACAGCCTCGACGAAATCGCCAACGGCCTCTCGGCGGGGTTGCCGGTAGACATTCACAGCGATGCCGAAGAAGCCCTGGCCAATGCCCTGGAGCAGATGCCCGAGGACGTGGATGAGCATCAAAGGCTGGTGCAAACCCAACTGGCGTTGATCTGCCGCCAGTTGGGGCCGTTGCGCACCCTGGCTGCACACTTGATGAAGAAAGATGCACCGGCCCTTTGACGGGGGTCATAACCCGTATCGGTGAAGCAGTTGCTCGTAGCTGCCGTCCGCCTTCATCGCCGCGATCGCCCGCTCGAACCGGGCGACGATGCGTGCATGCTCGGGGTGCTTGAGGCTGACCAGGATGTGCAAGGTGTTTTCGGCAAGCGGCGGCTCCACCAGGGTAACGGTGTCGCGCACCTGTTCGGGTTCGCGCTGCAGGTGATACCGGGCCACGTACTCGTCCTCTATCGCCAGGCTCACCCGCCCTGCCGCCAGCATGCGCACAGCTGACGAAAAGGTGCTTACGGGAACCTTGTGCAGCCGTGGATCGCTGTCGAACTCGGCCGAATAGGCGTAGTCGCGAACCACGGCGATGCTATAGGGGTACAGGTCGGCCATGCGCTGATAGCGAAAACTGCTGCCCTTGCGTTCCAGCAGGCGAATGCGGTTGGTGAGGTAGGCTTTTGAAAACAGCCCGCTTTGGGTGCGCGCGTCGTTGTACCAGGCATTGATCAGCACGTCGTAACGCCCCTCGCTCACGCCCAGCAGCGCCCGCGACCAGGGCACTTCTTCGAAGCCGCTGCTATAGCCGGCCCGGGCCAGCGCAGTGGTGACGATACTGGTTGCCAGCCCCCCACCGGGCAAGCTGGCATCGGTGAACGGCGGCCAGCGGTCCGCCACCAGGCGCAGTTTGCCGTGTGCGGTGGCGGGCAGCGCCACTGTCATTGCCAACAACCCGAGCACACAAAGCAATGGCCGCATGTTCAAGTCCTTTCGCCGTGGAGGGGCACACTGCGGCTGAGCTTACACAAAGCGCCTGGCGAGGGCAGCGGCCAATAGTGTCATTTAGCCTCTATTCTGGCCGACGCCTGGATTTTTCATGTGCCAAGTGCTGTGCGGCGCATGCCGTTCAGGGGTAACCCAGCACCTCGCGCAACTGCTGCAAATGGCGGCCAATCCACTGCCGGTCAATCGCTCCCCAGTCCTGTATACGGTAGTGCCCGGCATGGTTACGCGCCCCTGGCTGCTGTTCGAAAACGCAGGCGATGTCCAGGTCGGCCAGTGCGGCAATGGTGTCCTGGGCGGTGCGCCGCGGCATGCCGGTCGCCTCCATCAGGGCGGGCACGCTGGTCGCGGTCTGGCTGTCGATCAGCCAGGCCACGTACAGGCGGCGGTAGAAGCTGCTCTTGGTCTTGCTCACTTCCATGCTGCGTGGTCCTTAACAGTTGCCTGGCAGTTCCCGGTACGTCAGGTAGATGCGCAGGTCGAGTTCCAGTTGGTGGTAGTCCGGCTCCATGTGCTGGCACAGCTGGTAGAAGGCCTTGTTATGGTCGCGCTCGCGCAGGTGCGCCAGTTCGTGCACCACGATCATGCGCAGAAACTGCGGCGCGGCTTCCTTGAACAGCGACGCGATGCGGATTTCCTTCTTGGCCTTGAGCTTGCCCCCCTGCACCCGCGACACCGCAGTGTTAAGGCCAAGCGCCCGGTGGGTGAGGTCCAGGCGGTTGTCGAACAGCACCTTGTCCAGGGGTGGGGCGGTGCGCAGGTAGCGTTGGCGCAACTCCTGGGCATAGCCGTACAACGCCTTGTCATTTTGCACAGCGTGGCGGTCGGGGTAGCGCCGCTGCAGGTACTCGCCCAGGCGGTCAGTATCGATCATCTGCCGCACCTGCTGCTGCAGGTGCGGGGGGTAAGCTTGCAAGTAACGTAAGGCGTTCATGGCAACACAGTTGGCGAAACGAATGGCGATTCTAGCCAATCACGTCGCTGGCCAGGGGAAAATCGCCGGGAAGCTGCCGGCGTCGCTGGCAGTCATCGGGTGCGCCACCAGAAAACCCTGCACATAGGCGCAGCCACTGGCCTTCAACCAATCAGCCTGGGCCTGGGTTTCCACGCCTTCGGCGATCACCGTTATGCCATAGTCGGCGCACAGCCCCAGCACACTGCGCGCCAGCGCCGCATCCACCGCCGAATCCGGCAGGCGCGCCACCAAGTGCCGATCAAGCTTGAGGGTATCGATGGGCAAGTCACGCAGCATGCGCAGCGAGCAGTCGCCTGCGCCAAAGTCATCCAGGGCCACCCTCACACCCAGTGTGCGCAGCCGGTCGATCTGTTTAACAGCAGCGTCAATGTTGTACATCAGGGACGTTTCTGCCACTTCCACTTCCAGGTGTGCCGGTTGCAGCTGGTAACGCTGGATCACCCGCTCCAGCTCGTCCACCAACCCAGGCGCGGCAAACTGAGCGCGGCTCAGGCTGATGCCAAGCACCAGCTCCTCGGGAAAATGCGCGTACCAGGCCTTGCGCTGGGCCGCACTCTGCCCGTAGATCCAGCTGGCCAGCCGATTGATCAGCCGGGCTTCTTCCAGCAGGGGTATGAACAGGCCCGGGGGTACGTCACCGACACTGGGGTGCTGCCAGCGCAGCAAGGCTTCGAAGCCACGCAGGCGGCCATCGGCGAACGCCACTTGCGGCTGGTAGACCAGGGTGAAGTCCTGCTGCTCGATGGCCGAGCGCACGCCGTCCTCCAGCATCAGCCGCGACCGCGCCCGCCCGTTGAGTTCCTCATCGTAGAAGCGGTATTGCTGGCGCCCCTGCTGCTTGGCCGCGTACATGGCCGCATCGCCTGCACGCAGCAGGCCTTCTACATTCGCCCCGCAGTCCGGGTATGTGGCGATGCCGATACTGACCCCAAGGCAAACATCCAGCCCATCCACCTGATGGCTGATGGAAATGCGTTCGAGCAAACGTTCAGCATAGCGCCCGGCCTGCTCCGGGTAGGGCAGGCCGTCGAACAAGGCAGTGAACTCGTCCCCCCCCATGCGCGCCAGCAGCGCCTCATTGCCCAGGCAGTCCTTGAGCTGGTCCGCCACCCAGCGCAGCACGCGGTCACCGGCATCGTGGCCAAGCGAGTCGTTGATGCGCTTGAAGCCGTCCAGGTCCATGTACATCAGTGCCTTGGCCCGGTCCGAACGTTCGTTACGCAGCAACGCGCTTTCGGCAGCCTGGTAGAACCCGCGCCGGTTCAGCAGCCCGGTGAGCGGGTCGGTGATGGCCTGATACTCAAGTTGCTGGTGCAGGTTGTGCACCGCCGACATGTCCAGCACGGTCACCACCATGGCCTGCTGGTCAGCTGGCAGTGGCGCGCACGACATGGCGACCGGCAGCAGCTCACCGCCCAACCGGCGCAGCTGGGCATCGTGCACGCGGAAGATGCGCCGGGCCAGGTAGGCCTGATAGAACTCCGACTCCTGCCACAACGTGGCGCTGGCCAGTTGCACCAGCCCCAACAGGTAGGCCCCCTGCAGTTGCTGCACCGGCGCCGAGAGCAGGCGGCAGATGGCGGGGTTGGCAAAGCGGATGATGCCTTGCTCGTCCACCACCAGAATGCCTTCGGCAGCGTTATCCAGAATGGACGCATTGAATGCCCGCGCCGCCTCCAGCTCGCGGGTCAGCCCCTGCAACATACGCCGGTTGCGTTGCTGGTCGAGCAGGGCCTGCACCTTGGGCTTGAGGATCTTGGGGTCGAACGGCTTGAACATGTAGTCCACTGCGCCGCTGGCGTAGCCCTTCAGCACCGCCTCCTGGGACTGCTCATTGGCGGTGAGGAATATGATCGGGGTGAAGCGCGTGCGATGGTTGCTGCGCATGAGGCGTGCGACTTCAAAGCCGTCCATCTCCGGCATGTGGACATCCAGCAAAACCAGGTCTACGTCGTTTGCCAGCAGTGCGTTCAAGGCCTCCAGCCCGGAAGCGGCGGTCAGCACTTGCCAATCGTGACGGGCCAACAGCGCCCGCATGCTGATGAGGTTCTCGGGGTAATCATCGACTACCAGAAGAATCGAGCTGCCATCCTGTGACAGGTGTTGGAGTTGAGCGCCATCCATGCTGCTTCTCTATTTTGTGACCGACTTCAAAAATACCGCCTGATCCAGTTGTACTCCAGACGCACGCCGATAGCACGCACTGCAATCAGAAAGCTATCACTCGTTGAGATCAAGGTAGACGAACGGCAGTCATCTCGCCGACATAATCCGCGCCCTAAAGCGCGGCATGCCTTTTCTGAGGGCAAAAAAAACCCGCATCGCTGCGGGTTTTTCAATCGCCGGTGGCTTAGTTGACCTTGGCCACCAGTTCACCTTTGGCGTAGCGCTGGAACATGCCTTCCAGGGAGATCGGCTTGATCTTGGAGGCATGGCCGGCAGTGCCGAAGGCTTCGTAACGGGCGATGCACACGTCGCGCATGGCCTTCACGGTTTCGGCGAAGAACTTGCGAGGGTCGAATTCGCTTGGGTTGACCGCCATGTGGCGACGAATCGCACCGGTGGATGCCAAACGCAGGTCGGTGTCGATGTTCACCTTGCGCACACCGTACTTGATGCCTTCGACGATCTCTTCGACCGGCACGCCGTAGGTTTCCTTGATGTCGCCGCCGTACTGGTTGATGATCGCCAGCCACTCCTGCGGTACCGAGGAAGAACCGTGCATCACCAGGTGGGTATTGGGGATGCGCTTGTGGATTTCCTTGATGCGGTCGATGGCCAGCACGTCACCGGTAGGTGGCTTGGTGAATTTGTAGGCGCCGTGGCTGGTGCCGATGGCGATGGCCAGGGCGTCTACCTGGGTTTTCTTGACGAAGTCGGCCGCTTCTTCCGGGTCGGTCAGCATCTGGCTGTGGTCCAGGACGCCTTCGGCACCGATGCCGTCTTCTTCACCGGCCATGCCGGTTTCCAGCGAGCCCAGGCAGCCCAGTTCGCCTTCAACCGATACGCCGCAGGCGTGGGCCATGGCAACGGTCTGCTGGGTGACGCGAACGTTGTACTCGTAGTCAGTCGGGGTTTTGCCGTCTTCGCCCAGCGAGCCGTCCATCATCACCGAGCTGAAGCCCAGCTGGATGGAGCGTTGGCATACGTCGGGGCTGGTGCCGTGGTCCTGGTGCATGCACACCGGGATGTGCGGGAATTCTTCGATGGCCGCCAGGATCAGGTGGCGCAGGAAAGGCGCACCGGCGTACTTGCGAGCACCGGCGGAGGCCTGCACGATCACCGGGGAGTCGGTTTTATCGGCCGCTTCCATGATGGCGCGCATCTGCTCGAGGTTGTTGACGTTGAAAGCCGGTACGCCGTAACCGAACTCGGCGGCGTGGTCCAGCATCTGGCGCATGCTAATGAGTGCCATTGTGTATCTCTCTCCCGACAAGCGTCGTTGTTTCGTGCAAGCCTGCCGCAGGGGCGGTTGCTGTTCAAGTTGTGTGGGCCACCTTGCGGCCCGGCCAGTCACGGTGCCTTGCAGCCCCGCCCAATCAGATCGTTGGTCGCCACCCAGTACACCAGGCCCTCATCACCCTTGGTGTGGAAGGCCAGCATGCCGTCACTGTACAGCGCACCCGAGGCACCCGGCTCGGCCTTCAGGCGGTAGACCTGGTCACCGCCACCCAGGCGGACATCAACCTGGTCCTGCTGCGGGTCGGCGAAGCGCCACAGCACTTCGGTTTGTGTATCGCAGACCCAGCGGGTCCAGTTGTCTGCCGGGGCAGGTTGCGCTGGCTTGAGCAGCGAGCAACCTGCCAGGGTTGCCAGGGCCGTTACGGCCAGAAACGCTTTCATTCTGTTTCCTCGGTTTGGGCTACCTTGCACCCCGTCAGCGCGCTTCGTCGCGTTGACAAGCCGGCTGCCACGTAAAGCGCGTAAGCGGGCGCGCCCACTCACAAGACCACAAACCTGCCTTCAGGTTGCCAGGCACCCGATCAAGGGCAGCCTGGCGCCTTGCGCTGGTGTTCCTCGTCGTACTTTTCCAAACCGTCGGGGCCCACGCGCTTGCTGATCACCGGCACCGTCTCGGCTTGCCACTCGGACTGGTAGCAGCCGCCCTTGGGCGGCTGCGCCGGGTCGTCCTGCGACGCCGGGCTGCCAGCGCAGGCGCTTAGCAGGCCAGCCAACAGCATGACAGGCAATTGCTTGACCATGAGGCCACTCCCTTTGCCAGACGACGAGCTCATCAGGCCTTGGCCCGCTCTTCCAGAATCGCCACGGCTGGTAGCACCTTGCCCTCGACAAACTCGAGGAACGCGCCGCCACCGGTAGAAATGTAGGAGATATCCTGGCTGACACCATACTTGTCGATGGCTGCCAGGGTATCACCGCCACCGGCAATGGAGAACGCAGCGCTGTCGGCGATGGCCTTGGCCAGCACCTGGGTGCCATTGCCGAACTGGTCGAATTCGAACACCCCAACCGGGCCGTTCCACAACACGGTTTTCGACGACTTCAGCAGTTCGGCGAACTGGGCAGCCGTCTGCGGGCCGATGTCCAGGATCATGTCGTCGGCGGCAACGTCGGCAATGGCCTTGACGGTGGCTTCGGCGCTTTCAGCGAATTCCTTGGCGACCACCACGTCAACCGGCAGCGGCACGCTCACCTTCGCCGCAATGGCCTTGGCGGTTTCGACCAGGTCCGGCTCGTACAGCGACTTGCCCACCGGGTGCCCGGCAGCGGCCAGGAAGGTGTTGGCGATGCCGCCCCCCACGATCAGCTGGTCGCATACGGTGCTCAGGCTGTTCAGCACGTCCAGCTTGGTGGACACCTTGGAGCCGGCGACGATGGCCGCCATCGGCTTGGCCGGGGCCTTCAGTGCCTTGCCCAGGGCATCCAGCTCTGCCGCCAGCAGCGGGCCGGCGGCGGCAACCTTGGCAAACTTGGCAACGCCATGGGTCGAACCTTCGGCACGGTGAGCGGTGCCGAACGCGTCCATGACGAACACATCGCACAGGGCCGCGTACTGCTGCGCCAGCTCGTCGGCGTTCTTTTTCTCGCCTTTGTTGAAGCGCACGTTCTCGAACAGCACCAGGTCACCGGCATCGACCTGCACACCGTTCAGGTAATCGGCAACCAGCGGCACATCGCGGCCGAGGGCCTTGCTCAGGTAGTCGGCAACCGGCTTGAGGCTGTTCTCGGCAGAGAACTCGCCCTCGGTGGGGCGCCCCAGGTGGGAGCAGACCATGACCGCTGCGCCCTTCTCCAGGGCCAGCTTGATGGTCGGCAGTGCGGCCTGGATACGCGCGTCGCTGGTTACCACACCGTCCTTCACAGGCACGTTGAGGTCTTCGCGAATCAGTACGCGCTTACCTTTCAGGTCGAGGTCGGTCATCTTCAACACGGTCATGAATGCAGTCCTTCAGGGCTGTTTGTTGCGGGTTGGGTGAACGACGTGCAGGAAGTGGTCGGCAACGTCGAGCATACGGTTTGCAAACCCCCATTCGTTGTCGAACCAGGCCAGCAGGTTGACCAGCCGGGGGCCGGAAACGCGGGTCTGGCTGGCATCGACAATGGCCGAATGCGGGTCATGGTTGAAATCACAACTGGCGTGCGGCAGCTCGGTATAGGCCAGCAGGCCCGTGAGCGGGCCTTCCAGCGCGGCCTCGCGCAGCACCCTGTTGACCTCGGCCGCCGTGGTGTCGCGGGCGGTGTGCAGGGTGATGTCCAGGCACGACACGTTGACCGTGGGCACGCGTACCGCTTTGGCCTGGATTCGCCCGGCAAGTTCCGGTAGCAGGCGTTCGATACCGCGCGCCAAACCGGTGGACACCGGGATCACCGACTGGAAGGCCGAACGCGTGCGGCGCAAGTCCTCGTGGTGGTAGGCGTCGATCACAGGCTGGTCGTTCATCGCCGAGTGAATGGTGGTGATCTGCACGTACTCGATGCCAAATGCCTGGTCCAGTACCCGCAACAGCGGCACGCCACAGTTGGTGGTGCAGGAGGCATTGGATACCAGGCGTTCGCTGCCTGTCAGGCACGCCTGGTTGATGCCGTACACCACCGTGGCATCCACATCGGCCTCGCTGGCCATGGGCTGCGAGAACAACACCCGCGGCGCGCTGGCATCCAGAAAGCGCTGGCCGTCGGCCCGGGTGTGATAGGCGCCGGAGCATTCCAGCACCAGGTCGATGCCAAGGGCCGCCCAGTCGATGCCCTCCGGCGTGGCGCTGCGCATCACCTTCACGCAGTCGCCATTGATGTGCAGGCAATCGCCATCGACCCTGACCTCGCCGGGGAACCGGCCATGGGTGGAGTCGAAGCGAGTGAGGTATTCGAGGCTGGCCTGATCGGCCAGGTCGTTGAGCGCAACGATGTCGAAACCGGCCCGCGCCCCACGCTCGAACAGCGCGCGCAGAACACAACGGCCGATACGGCCGTAACCGTTGAGTGCAACTTTGTAGGGACGCAGGTGGGGCATTCGGGGCTCACGAGACAATGTTGTTTTCGTCAGCCTGCGGGCATTGCGGTGTGGCATTCGCAGGCAAGCCCGCCCCCACTGGGTTCACATGCAACCCAGTGAGGGCGGGCTTGCCCGCCAATGCAGGCGACACCGCCCGCAGACCGTTACATCAGTCTTCCAGCAGTTCTTCGGCAGTACCCAGGATGTTTTCCACGGTGAAGCCGAATTCTTCGAACAGTGCCGACGCCGGGGCCGACTCACCATAGGTGGTCATGCCGATGACGCGGCCTTCCAGGCCCACGTACTTGTACCAGAAGTCGGCATGGGCAGCCTCGATGGCAATGCGCGCACCCACTTCAAGCGGCAGCACGGACTGCTTGTAGGCGGCATCCTGGGCGTCGAACACGCTGGTGCACGGCATGGATACCACGCGCGCCTTGCGGCCCTGCTCGGTCAGCTTGGCATGCGCCTGAACAGCCAGGCCCACTTCGGAACCGGTGGCGATCAGTATCACTTCCGGCTCGCCGGCGCAGTCCTTGAGCACGTAGCCACCACGGCTGATGTTGGCGATCTGCTGGGCGTCGCGCGCCTGGTGCTGCAGGTTCTGGCGCGAGAAGATCAGCGCCGATGGGCCGTCCTTGCGTTCCAGGGCGTTTTTCCAGCTGACTGCCGATTCCACGGCATCGGCGGGGCGCCAGGTGTCCAGGTTCGGGGTAGTGCGCAGGCTGGTGAGCTGCTCGATCGGCTGGTGGGTCGGGCCATCTTCGCCCAGGCCGATGGAGTCGTGGGTGTACACGTGGATAACACGCTGCTTCATCAGTGCGGACATGCGCACGGCGTTGCGGGCGTATTCCATGAACATCAGGAAGGTGGCGCCGTAAGGCACCAGGCCGCCGTGCAGGGCCACACCGTTCATGATGGCAGTCATGCCGAACTCGCGTACGCCGTAGAACACGTAGTTGCCGCTGGCATCGGCCGCTTCCACACCTTTGCAACCCTTCCACAGGGTCAGGTTGGAGCCGGCCAGGTCAGCCGAGCCACCGAGGAATTCCGGCAGCAGCGGGCCGAAGGCATTCAGTGCATTCTGGCTGGCCTTGCGGCTGGCGATGGTTTCACCCTTGGCCGCCACTTCGTTGACGTAGGCCTGGGCCTTCTCGCTGAAGTCGGCTGGCAGTTCGCCGGCGCTACGGCGCTTGAATTCGGCTGCCAGCTCCGGGTAGGCCTTGGCGTAGGCGTCGAAGCGCTGGTCCCACTCGGCTTCCACCTTGGCACCATTGGCCTTGGCGTCCCATTCGGCATAAATGTCGGCCGGGATTTCGAACGGGCCGTGGTTCCAGTTCAGGGCCTGGCGGGTCAGGGCGATTTCGTCGTTGCCCAGCGGCGCACCGTGGGATTCTTCCTTGCCCTGCTTGTTCGGCGAACCGAAGCCGATGGTGGTCTTGCAGCAGATGAGGGTCGGGCGGTCGCTTTTACGCGCCGTCTCGATGGCCATCTTGATTTCTTCGGCATCGTGGCCGTTGACGTTGCGGATCACCTGCCAGTTGTAGGCTTCGAAACGGGCCGGGGTGTTGTCGGTGAACCAGCCGTGCACTTCGCCGTCGATGGAAATGCCGTTGTCATCATAGAAGGCGATGAGCTTGTTCAGGCCCAGGGTGCCGGCCAGCGAAGCCACTTCGTGGGAGATGCCTTCCATCATGCAGCCGTCGCCCATGAACACATAGGTGTTGTGGTCAACGATGGTGTGGCCGTCACGGTTGAACTGCGCGGCCATGACTTTTTCAGCCAGGGCGAAGCCTACGGCGTTGGCAATACCCTGGCCCAGTGGGCCGGTGGTGGTTTCAACGCCTGGGGTGTAGCCGTATTCCGGGTGACCCGGGGTGCGGCTGTGCAGTTGACGGAAACCCTTGAGGTCGTCGATCGACAGGTCGTAGCCGGTCAGGTGCAGCAGCGAATAGACAAGCATCGAGCCATGGCCGTTGGACAGCACGAAGCGGTCACGGTCGGCGAACTTGGGGTTGCTCGGGTTGTGCTTGAGGTAGTCGCGCCAAAGTACTTCGGCGATATCCGCCATGCCCATGGGGGCACCTGGGTGGCCGCTGTTGGCCTTTTGCACGGCATCCATGCTGAGGGCACGAATGGCGTTGGCACGTTCACGACGGCTGGGCATCGCTGATCTCCTGGGGGCTTGAATAGGGAGTGACACAAGAAAGGCAGCCATTTTCGCCCACTGTGGGGGCTTGGGGCAAACTTTAAAGCTGCAAGCGGCACGCTTTGAGCTTCAAGCGGCAAGCTTTAAGCTGCAAGCGATGAAGCAGAGCCCGATTCAGCCCGCTCTCAAGCTTGCCGCTTGAAGCTTGCCGCTTGGAGCTCACCCCCAATATCAAAACTTTTTGATATTGGCCTTGCTAGGGCAGCGCTGCCTGTCTAGACTGCCGCACCATGAATGCCCCCGCCCACGCCATACCGGAACAACGCGAAACACTGGCCGCCCTGTGCAAGGCCAGTGGCGATGAGCTGCGCCTGAATGTGCTGCGGGCACTGGCCAACGACTCCTTCGGCGTGCTGGAACTGGCGCAGATCTTCGGCATAGGCCAGTCGGGCATGAGCCACCACCTCAAGGTGCTGGCCCAGGCCGACCTGGTGGCCACTCGCCGCGAGGGCAATGCCATCTTCTATCGCCGCGCCCTGCCCGACAGCCTGCGCCTGGGCGGGCGCCTGCATGCGGCGCTGCTCGACGAGGTCGATGACCTGGCCCTGCCCGCCGATGTTCAAGCGCGCATTGCCCAGGTGCAGCAGCGCCGCGCCGCCACCAGCCAGGACTTTTTCCTGCGCGTGGAAGAAAAATTCCGTGCCCAGCAAGACCTGATCGCAGGCCTGCCGCAATACCGCGAGAGCCTCCTGGCGCTGCTCGACAAGCTGCACTTCCAACCCGGTGCCAGCGCCCTGGAAGTCGGCCCCGGCGATGGCGGGTTTCTCCCCGACCTGGCTCGGCGCTTCGCCCAGGTCACGGCACTGGACAACAGCCCGACCATGCTCGAACTGGCGCGCCAGGTGTGCCAGCGCGACGGGCTGGGCAACGTAAACCTGCAGTTGGCCGATGCACTGTGTGCAACGGATGTGGCCGCCGACTGCGTTGTGCTGAACATGGTGCTGCACCACTTCAGCGACCCGGCCCTGGCATTGCGCCAGCTGGCCAAGCGGGTGAAGGCAGGCGGCAGCCTGCTGGTCACCGAGCTGTGCAGCCATGACCAGGGGTGGGCGCGCGAAGCCTGCGGCGACCTGTGGCTTGGCTTCGAACAGGACGACCTGGCCCGCTGGGCCCATGCGGCCGGGCTGGCCCACGCAGACAGCCTGTACGTAGGCCTGCGCAACGGTTTCCAGATCCAGGTTCGTCATTTCCAGCGGACGGCTGGCGACATACACCATCGGTAAATTTCAGGAACCCTCGAGATGAGCGAATACTCCCTTTTCACCTCCGAGTCCGTGTCCGAAGGGCATCCGGACAAGATCGCCGACCAGATTTCGGACGCCGTTCTGGACGCGATCATCGCCCAGGACAAATACGCCCGCGTAGCCTGTGAAACGCTGGTTAAAACCGGCGTGGCGATCATCGCCGGCGAAGTGACCACCTCGGCCTGGGTCGACCTCGAGGACCTGGTGCGCAAGGTCATCATCGACATCGGCTACAACAGCTCCGACGTGGGCTTCGACGGTGCCACCTGCGCGGTGATGAACATCATCGGCAAGCAGTCGGTGGACATCGCCCAGGGCGTGGACCGCTCCAAGCCTGAAGACCAGGGTGCTGGCGACCAGGGCCTGATGTTCGGCTATGCCAGCAATGAAACCGAGGTGCTGATGCCGGCGCCTATCTGCTTCTCGCACCGTCTGGTAGAACGCCAGGCCGAAGCGCGCAAGTCTGGCCTGCTGCCCTGGCTGCGCCCGGACGCCAAGTCCCAGGTCACCTGCCGCTACGAAAACGGCAAGGTAGTGGGCATCGACGCCGTGGTGCTGTCGACCCAGCACAACCCTGAGGTGTCGCAGAAAGACCTGCAGGAAGCGGTGATGGAGCTGATCGTCAAGCACACCCTGCCGGCCGAACTGCTGCACAAGGGTACCCAGTACCACATCAACCCCACCGGCAACTTCATCATCGGTGGCCCGGTGGGTGACTGCGGCCTGACCGGGCGCAAGATCATCGTCGACTCCTATGGCGGCATGGCCCGCCACGGTGGTGGCGCGTTCTCCGGCAAGGACCCGTCCAAGGTCGACCGTTCCGCCGCCTACGCCGGCCGCTACGTGGCCAAGAACATCGTGGCGGCCGGGCTGGCCGAGCGCTGCGAGATTCAGGTGTCCTATGCCATCGGCGTGGCGCAACCGACGTCGATCTCGATCAACACCTTCGGTACCGGCAAGGTGTCGGACGACAAGATCATCCAGCTGGTGCGCGAGTGCTTCGACCTGCGCCCGTATGCCATCACCACCATGCTCGACCTGCTGCACCCCATGTACCAGGAAACCGCTGCCTACGGCCACTTCGGCCGCACCCCGCAGCAGAAGACTGTTGGCGACGACACCTTCACCACCTTCACCTGGGAACGCACCGACCGCGCCCAGTCGCTGCGTGACGCTGCCGGCCTGTAACCGGTCGTTGGCGAACATCAGGGCCCCTGTCGAGCGATCGGCAGGGGCTTTGTCGCGATGGGCCTGGCTGTAGGTATTCGGCGCCTGGGGGACCGAGCGCCGCCCGCGTGGCGCATCGCGAGCTGCGCTCGCTCCTACGTTTGTTTCGGGCCAGTAACGC
>NZ_JACVVH010000038.1:0-46840 GCF_016647865.1 Pseudomonas sp. S60
ATGTGAGAGTAGGTCATCGTCAAGATTCATTTCGCAAAACCCCTATCTGCGCATGCAGGTAGGGGTTTTGTCTTTGTGGGCTAGAAACTCCCCAGCCCCGTGATATCGTTCCCCATCACGTCACCCGCGCCCGCCAGAGACCTGCCGATGTCCAACAGCTGCCTGCACCCCGGTTTCATGATCGTCCATGGCAACCGCCTCGACGACCTGCGAAGCCTGGTCGTGAGCTGGATGCGCCGCTACCCGCTGGCGCCACTGGAGAATGAAATCGCCCTGGTGCAAAGCAATGGCATTGCCCAGTGGCTCAAGTTGGCCCTGGCAGAAGACCCGCTTGAAGACGACCAGGGCGGTTGTGGTATCGCCGCAGCCATTGACGTGCAGCTTCCCGGCAGCTTCATGTGGCAGTTGTACCGCAGCGTGCTGGGCCGCGAGGAAATCCCCGAGGTTTCACTGCTCGACAAGTCACCCTTGACCTGGCGCCTGATGCGCCTGCTGCCCACGCTGGTGGAGCAACAGCACTTCGAGCCACTGCGGCGCTTTCTGACCGACGACAGCGACCTGCGCAAGCGTTATCAGCTGGCTGAGCGCCTGGCAGACCTGTTTGACCAGTACCAGGTTTACCGAGCCGACTGGCTCAAGGCCTGGGCTGCTGGCGACCACATCGTCATCACCGCCCGCGGCGAGCGCAAGCCACTGCCGGCGGGCAACCGTTGGCAGGCCGAGCTGTGGCGCGCGTTACTGGAAGACGTCGGCCAGCAAGGCATGGCCCAGAGCCGCGCCGGTGTGCACCAGCGCTTCATCGAATGCATTGATCAGTTGCAGCAGGCACCTGCCGGGCTGCCACAACGGGTAATCGTGTTCGGTATTTCCTCGCTCCCCGCCCAGGCGCTGGAGGCGTTGGCCGGCCTGGCCCGGTTCAGCCAGGTACTGCTATGCGTGCACAACCCCTGCCGGCACCATTGGGCTGACATCGTTGCCGACAAGGACCTGTTGCGACACCAGTACAAGCGCCAGCAGCGCAAGCAAGGCATGCCCCTGCAACTGGACGATCAGTCGCTGCACCAGCACGCCCACCCGCTGTTGGCGGCTTGGGGCAAGCAAGGCCGCGACTACATCAACCTGCTCGACAGCTACGACGACCCCGGCAGCTATCAGGGCGTATTCAGCGACGGCCGCATCGACCTGTTCAGTGATGGCAACCCCGCCACAGTGCTCAACCAACTCCAGGACGACATCCTGGAACTGCGCCCGCTCGCTGAATCCCGCGCATTGTGGGGGCCGGTGGATCCAGTCAGTGATCGCTCGGTGCGCTTCCACATTGCCCACAGCCCGCAGCGTGAAGTGGAAATTCTTCACGATCAGCTGCTTGCCCGGTTCAGCGCCGATGCTACATTGCGCCCGCGCGACGTGATCGTCATGCTGCCGGATATCGACACCTACGCGCCGCACATCCGCGCGGTGTTCGGCCAGTTGCCCCGCAAAGACCCCCGTCATATCCCCTTCACCCTGACCGACCAAGGCCAGCGTGGACGCGAGCCGCTGTTGATCGCCCTGGAGCACCTGCTGAAGCTGCCGGAGAGCCGTTTTGCCGTGAGTGAAGTGCTCGACCTGCTGGATGTGCCGGCAGTGCGTGCCCGCTTTGGCATCCGCGAAGCAGACTTGCCCACCCTGCACCGCTGGATCGAGGGTGCAGGTATTCGTTGGGGGTTGAATGCTGAACAGCGGGCCAGCCTTGGTTTGCCCGGCGGCCTCGAGCAAAACTCCTGGCGCTTTGGCCTGCGCCGCATGCTGCTGGGTTATGCCGTGGGTATCGGGGAAGCGTGCGACGGCATTGAGCCCTACGACGAAATCGGTGGCCTGGACGCGGCATTGATTGGCCCGCTGGTCGCCTTGCTCGATGCGCTTGAGGTTGCCTGCGAAGCGTTGGCCACGCCGGCTACCGTCGAGCAGTGGGGCGAGCGCCTGAATGCCCTGTTGCAGGTGTTTTTCGTTGCCGACGACGAACGCGACGAATTTCTGCTAATGCAGTTGCAGGACCTTCGCGAAACCTGGCTGCAGGTGTGCGAAACAGTGGGCCTGCAAGACCCGTTGCCGTTGACGGTAGTGCGTGAGGCTTGGTTGTCTGGGCTGGATGAAGGCAAATTGTCCCAGCGCTTTCTGGCCGGCTCGGTAAATTTCTGCACCCTCATGCCCATGCGCGCCATTCCGTTTCGGGTGGTCTGCCTGCTGGGCATGAACGACGGTGACTACCCGCGTGCGCAGCAGCCGCTCGACTTCGATCTCATGGCCAGTGACTACCGCCCCGGTGATCGCTCCCGGCGCGAGGACGACCGCTACCTGCTGCTTGAGGCACTGCTTTCGGCCCGGGATCAGCTGTATGTCAGTTGGGTCGGGCGCAGCATTCGCGACAACAGCGAGCGCCCCGCTTCGGTGCTCATTGGCCAGTTGCGTGATCACATTGCTGCCGGTTGGCGCCTGCCTGGCGCCGAGCAGCACGACCTGCAGGCCGCAGGTGAGCAGTTGCTGCATACCCTGACCCAGGAACACCCGCTGCAGCCATTCAGCCCGCGCTACTTCGAGCGCGGCAGCCCGCTGTTCAGCTATGCCCACGAGTGGCAGGTACTGCACCAGCAGGCTCCTGTGGACAACCCGGCCGAAGCGCTGGAGCCTTTCATCGATGATGAACCGCTCAGCCTGAACCAACTGAGTGACTTTCTGCGTCACCCGGTCAGGCACTTCTTCAGTCAGCGACTGAAGGTTTACTTTGAGGCGCTGGAAGCCCCAACACCGGACGAAGAGCCCTTTGTGCTCGATGCGTTGCAACGCTACGCCGCCAGCGAAAGCCTGCTGGGCGCAGCGCTGGCCGACCCGGCCAACGCGCAGCACGCCCTGCACACTCAGGCCCGACGCCTGCAGGCCTGCGGGCTGCTGCCGCTGGCGGGCTTTGGCCAGCTGTTGCAGGATGAATTGATCGAACCGTTGCCCAACCTGCTGCAGCGTCACCAGCAGCTCCTGGCCCGGTGGCCGACGCAGGTGGACGGCGCCTTGCCGGTGCATTTCGAGCAGGGGCCGCACCGCCTGGAAGGCTGGCTTGGCCGGGTGTTCCAGTCTGACGACCAGAGCCTGTTGAGCATCACTACCGTGCCCAACACCCTCAGCGCCGGGCGAAACAGCCTCAAGTGGCACCGCCTGATCGCGCCCTGGGTCATCCACCTGGCGGCGTGCGCCGCCGGGTATCCCTATCACAGCGCCCTGGTAGCCAGTGACCTGACCTTGCTACTGCCCCCGCTTGACCCGCAACAGGCCGCGCAACGGCTCGGCGAGCTGATGGTGGCTCGCCAGGCAGGCATGAGCGCGCCGTTGCCGGTCGCGCCGAAAACAGCCTTCGCCTGGCTGGGCCAGGATGACAGCGATAAAGCCCTGGCGGCGGCAGCCCGCGCCTATGAAGGCGATGAGCGCAACAGCGGTGGCGAGCGTGACGAGAGCGTCGCCCTGGCCCGGCAGTTCCGCGATTTTGCCGCGCTTACCGCTGACGAAACCTTCGAAGGCTGGTGTGAAACCTTGTATCGCCCCCTGTTCGATGCCCCCTGGCAGACCCTGGGCAACCCGGAGACAGCCGCATGACCCAGGACCGCCCACTGGCCTTGACCTTCCCCCTGCACGGCAGCCAACTGATCGAGGCCAGCGCCGGCACCGGCAAGACCTTCACCATCTCTGCGCTGTACCTGCGCCTGATCCTTGGCCACGGTGGCGAGCACGGCTTTGCCCGCGAACTGCTGCCACCTCAGATCCTGGTGGTGACCTTCACCGA
This sequence comes from Pseudomonas sp. S60, assembly GCF_016647865.1. Classification (NCBI taxonomy): domain Bacteria; kingdom Pseudomonadati; phylum Pseudomonadota; class Gammaproteobacteria; order Pseudomonadales; family Pseudomonadaceae; genus Pseudomonas; species Pseudomonas sp. S60. Next base: position 3,812 of record NZ_JACVVH010000038.1, read on the forward strand.
TGCCGCTACCAAAGAACTGCGCGAGCGTATTCGTACGCGCCTGGCGGAGGCAGCGCGGTTTTTCCGGGGTGAACTGGAAGCCGCCGACCCGCTGCTGGTGCAACTGCGTGATGACTACCCGCAGGACGCCTGGCCCCGTTGCGCCGGGCGCCTGGAAATCGCCGTGCAATGGATGGACGAGGCCGCTGTCTCGACCATTCACGGCTGGTGCCAGCGCATGCTGCGTGAACATGCTTTTGACAGTGGTAGCCTGTTCACTCAGACCCTGGAAACCGACCACAGCGAGCTGCTGGGCCAGGTCATGCGCGACTACTGGCGGCGTTTCTGCTACGGCATGCAAAACCAGGCACTGGCCTGGGTGCGCAGCCATTGGGGCAGCCCTGATGCCTTGCTGCCCCGCATCCGGCCCCTGTTCGGGCGGGTGCGCACCGAACCGTCAGGGCCTGACCCTGAGGCCCTGATCGACGCCGCGCTGCGTGAACGCGACGGGCAACTGGCCCAGCTGAAAGCGCCGTGGGCAGCCTGGGCCGAAGAGCTGCGGCAGGTTTGCCGTGATGCCCTGGCAGCCAAGCAGGTGGATGGGCGCAAGATGCAGGCCCGCTATTTCGAACCCTGGTTCGACAAACTCGCCCTTTGGGCCGCCGACCCGCAGTGCGTTGAGCTGGACCTGGGGACCGGCTTCACCCGCCTGACGCCTGCGGGCATGGCCGAGGCCTGGAAGGTCGGCGAGCCACCCACGCACCCGGCGCTGGACGCCATGCAAACCCTGCAGCAGAACCTGCAGGCCCTGGCCACCCCCGACGCCGCGTTGCTTGAGCACGCGGCGGGTTGGGTGGCTGCCAGGTTCGAGGTGGAGAAACGCCGCCGCGCCGAGATGGGCTTCGACGACATGCTGCTGCGCTTGCAGCACGCCTTGAACGGTGATGCCGGGGAACGCCTGGCCAGCCTGGTGCGCGAGCAGTTCCCGGTGGCGCTCATCGACGAGTTCCAAGATACCGACCCCGTGCAATACGGCATTTTCGAACGCATCTATCAAATCGGTGAAAACCGCGCCGAAACCGGCCTGTTCATGATCGGCGACCCCAAGCAGGCCATCTATGCCTTCCGCGGCGCCGATATCTACACTTATCTGGCTGCACGGCGCGCCACCCATGGGCGCTTGCACAGCCTGGACACCAACTACCGCTCCAGCAAGGCCATGGTCGCGGCGGTGAACCAGGTGTTTCTGCAGGCCGAAACCCGCGCGGCAGGGCGGGGCGCGTTTCTGTTCCGTGAAGCCGAGGACAACCCGTTGCCCTTCATTGCCGTGCGCGCCAAGGGCCGCAGCGAGCAACTGATGCTCGACGGGCAGCCGTGTGCCGCCTTGCAGTGCTGGCAACTGGCAAGTGATGCACCCGTTTCCGGGAGCCTGTACCGCAAGGAGATGGCAGCCAGTTGTGCCAGCCATATCGTCTCGCTGCTCAACGGCGGCCAGCAGGGTATGGCAGGCTTCCAGAACGCACAGGGCGAGCTGCGTCCCTGCCTGCCGTCAGACATCGCCATCCTCGTGCGTGATGGGCATGAGGCGCAGCTGGTGCGTGCAGAGCTCGCTGCACGAGGTGTGCGCAGCGTCTACCTGTCCGACAAGGACTCGGTGTTCAGCGCACAGGAGGCACATGACCTGCTGGCTTGGCTGAAGGCCTGCGCAGAGCCAGATTCGGAGCGCTTGCTCAAAGCGGCCCTGGCCAGCGTCACCCTCGGCCTGTCGCTCACCGCGCTGGACCGCCTCAACCAGGACGAGCGGGTTTGGGAAGACTGGGTCATGCGCTTTCGCGCTTACCGTGAAACCTGGCAGCGCCAGGGCGTGTTGCCGATGCTGCGGCACCTGCTGCACGACTTCGAGCTGCCGCGCACGCTCATCCGCCGCACTGACGGCGAGCGGGTGCTCACCAACCTGCTGCACCTGGCCGAGCTGCTGCAACAGGCAGCCGGTGAGCTGGACGGTGAGCAAGCATTGATCCGTCACCTGGCCGAGCAACTGGCCAATGCCGGCCAGGCGGGCGAAGAGCAGATTCTGCGCCTGGAGAGTGATGAGCAACTGGTCAAGGTGGTGACCATCCATAAGTCCAAGGGGCTGGAATATCCCCTGGTCTACCTGCCGTTCATCTGCACCAGCAAGCCGGTGGACGGTAGCCGCCTGCCGCTGGCCTGGCATGACGGCCAAGGCAATGCCCACCTCACCCTGACCCCCGACGCGCAGCAGATCGAACGCGCCGACGACGAGCGCCTGGCCGAGGACCTGCGGTTGCTGTACGTGGCCCTGACTCGCGCCCAGCATGCCTGCTGGCTGGGTGTCGCCGACCTCAAGCGTGGTAACCACAAACGCTCACAGCTGCACCGGTCGGCCTTGGGTTACCTGTTGGGCGGGGGCGCGGAACTGGCTGATTCCCAGCAATTGACGGTATGGCTGCAAACGCTGGCAGACACCAGCCCGCACATCACCTGCCCAGGCCTGCCAACGGCTGAAGCCCAGCATTACCGCATGCCCCATGCCCAGCGTGAGCTGGTGGCGGCGCGCACCCCGCGGCGCTCGGCAGCCGAGCACTGGTGGATCGCCTCGTACAGCGCCTTGCGCATAGGTGACCAGGCGTTGGGCGCCGACAGTTCCCAGGCCCAACAACTGCTGGATGACGAATGGGTTGATGCCACGGCCCTGCGCGAAGTGGCGGCAGGCAGTGGCGATATCCACCGTTTCCCCCGCGGTCCGAACCCGGGTACCTTCCTGCACGGGCTGCTGGAGTGGGCGGGCCGTGAAGGCTTCGACAAGGTGGCCAGCGACGCTAGCCTGATCGAACGTACGGTCGGGCAACGCTGCAATCGCCGTGGCTGGGAAGGGTTCATACCCACATTGACCGAATGGCTGGCCCGCCTGCTGACCGAACCTTTGCCGCTGGCAGCAGGCGGCCTCAGCCTGACCCTGGGCCAACTGAGCCGCTACCAGGTAGAGATGGAGTTCTGGTTCGCCAGCCATCAGGTCGATGCGCAGCAGCTCGACCGCCTGGTAGCACACCATACCCACCCTGGGCAGCCGCGCCCGGCGGCTCAACCCACGCTGCTCAACGGGATGTTCAAGGGTTTCATCGACCTGGCGTTCGAGCTGGACGGGCGCTACTACGTCACCGACTACAAGTCCAACTGGCTGGGCCCGGATATCCAGGCCTATGACCACGCGGCCATGCAGCGCGCCATCCTCGAACACCGCTACGACCTCCAGTACGTCCTCTACCTGCTGGCTTTGCACCGCCAACTGCGGGCTCGGCTGGCGGACTACGACTACGACCGCCACGTGGGCGGTGCGCTGTTCATTTTCCTGCGCGGGGCCAGCAGCAGCGGGCATGGCGTGTACCACACCCGGCCCCCGCGTGCGCTTATCGAAGGCCTTGATGCGCTGTTCCGGGGCGAGCATCCGCCCGTGCAGCAGGACCTGTTTGCCGGAGTCGAGCCATGAGCCGCACCTTGATGGACCTGTTACCCACGCCGCTGCAGGCCGAGCACTTGCTGGCACTGGCGCCCCAGCGCAACAGCAATGACCTGTTGCAACTGCTCGACCGTTGGGTGGAGCGCGGCTGGCTGCGTGCCCTGGACCGCGCGTTCGTGTCATTTCTCGAGGAGCGCGCGCCGGGCAGCGACCCACTGCTGTTGCTGGCCGCTGCCCTGGCCAGCCACCAGCTGGGCCACGGGCATGTCTGCCTGGACCTGCAGCAGACCCTGGCCGAGCCAGACTTCGCGCTGTCGTTGCCACCCGAGGGCGATGCCCTGATCGGGCCGTTGCTGTTGCCTTCGCAGTTGTTGGCCAACCTCGACCTGCACGCTTGGCGCCAGCGCATCGCCGCAAGCCCGCTGGTTGCGGCTGGCAATGCGCCCGGCCAGCACACCCGGCCACTGGTGCTCAGCGGCGAGCGCCTGTACTTGCGCCGTTACTGGAGCTACGAACGGCGGATCGATCACAACCTGCGCCTGCGGCTGACCCAGGCAGAAGCCTTGCCCGCCGACTTGCCCGCCCGCCTCGCCCAGTTGTTCGAGGCGGGTGAGTCACCCGGGCAGGTGGACTGGCAGAAGCTGGCCTGTGCCCTGGCGACGCGGGCCGGTTTCAGCATCATCACCGGGGGGCCCGGCACCGGCAAGACCACCACGGTGGTGCGCCTGCTGGCCTTGCTGCAGGCGCCGGCGGTGGAGCAGGGCAGGCCGCTGCGCATCCGCCTGGCCGCCCCCACCGGCAAGGCTGCTGCGCGGCTTACCGAGTCCATTGGCCAGCAGGTCGAGCGCCTGCAGGTGAGTGATGAGGTGCGTGGGCATATCCCCACCGAGGTCAGCACCGTCCACCGCCTGCTGGGCAGCCGCCCTGGGTCGCGGCACTTCCGCCACCATGCTGGCAACCCTTTGCCGCTGGACGTGCTGGTGGTCGATGAGGCCTCCATGATCGACCTGGAGATGATGGCCAACTTGCTCGATGCCCTGCCGCCCAAGGCACGGCTGGTGCTGCTGGGGGACAAGGACCAGCTGGCATCGGTAGAGGCGGGCGCGGTACTCGGCGACCTGTGCCGGGATGCAGAGCAGGGTTGCTATTCCCCGGCCACCCAGGCATGGCTCGAAGGCATTGGCGGCCAGTCGCTGGCAGGCAGCGGCCTCACAAGCGGTGATGCCCACCGTCACCCACTGGCACAGCAGGTGGTGATGCTGCGGTTTTCCCGGCGTTTCGGCGAGGGTAGCGGCATTGGCCAGCTGGCACGGCTGGTCAACCGCCAGGACAGCGACGGCGCACGCAACCTGCTGGCCAAGCCCCCGGCCGATGTTCACAGCCTGGCCTTGAAACAGGAGCACGACCGCGCCCTCGACCGGCTGCTGCTCGATGGCCTCAACCTGGGCGTCGACGGCCCCCAGGGCTATCGAAGCTACCTGCGCACCCTTGGCCGCTATCGGCCGGCCCAGGGCACCGCATTCGATGACCCGGCCTGGGAGCACTGGGCTGCCCGGGTACTGCACAGCTTCGAAGACTTCCAGCTGCTGTGCGCCGTGCGCCGGGGTGCCTGGGGTGTCGAGGGCCTCAACGAGCGTGTCGCGCGGGTGCTGCACACTGCCGGCCTGATCGACACCCAGCAGCCTTGGTACGAAGGCCGCCCGGTGCTAGTGACCCGCAATGACTACGGCCTGGGCCTGATGAACGGTGACATCGGCATCGCCCTGCGCCTGCCGGACGAGCAGGGTATGCCCCTGCTGCGTGTGGCGTTCCCGCGTAACGATGGCAGCGGTGGCGTGCGCTTCGTACTGCCCAGCCGGCTGAACGAAGTGGAAACCGTGTTCGCCATGACCGTGCACAAATCTCAGGGTTCGGAGTTTGGCCATACCGCCCTGGTGCTACCCGATGCACTGAACCCGGTACTGACCAAAGAACTGGTGTACACCGGCATCACCCGGGCCAAGCACTGCTTCACCCTGGTCGAGCCACGCCAGGGGATCTTTGAAGAGGCGGTGGCGCGTAAGGTGCGGCGCATTTCCGGGTTGATGCTGGAAGAGGTGTAGGGCGGTTTGCGCGAGGCGTATTCTCTGTATGCCAGTGATCGCTTCACATTTTTGGTGATGGCATAATGCCTTTTATGCGCGGTTCCAATAATCGCTCATCAGAAGTCATTCTTGATAAGGAACTCACGATGCTGTCCCGCCTTAAGCTGTTTGCCGCTGCTATTGGTCTCGCTATCCTGACCGGCTGCGCTTCTGTCCCGATGGAGGCTCCAGAGGCCGACGCTGCCCTTAAAACCTTCGCAGCCCCGCCTGCAGACCAGGCAGGCTTGTATATCTACCGTGACAGCTTCGCGGGCCAGGGCTTGAAGAAAACCGTCACGCTAGACGGCAAAATCATCGGTGAAACAGCCAACCGTGTTTACTTTTACAAGTTGATCACACCCGGTGCCCACAAGCTGGGTACCGAATCGGAGTTCAGTGACAATGTGATTGACTTGATGGCAGTGGGTGGCAAGAACTACTACGTGCGCCAGTCTATTAAAATCGGCGTCTTCGTCGGGGGCGCAAAGTTGGAGGTTGTGCCTGAAGAGGTGGGGCAAGCACACCTGCAGAAATGTACCCTGGCCACCTCGCAGTAACGTCATCACGTGGCACTGCGCAGTCATTGGTTGATTGCGCAGTGCAGCAAAGCCCCATCACGCTGTCGCCACGGCAAACCCCTCAACCCAGAAACTGACAAGTGTGCGTCTCCCCCAGCAACATTGAACGGTTCAGCTCTGTGACTTCACGGATGTAATCCCACAGCAGGGTAATCCGCTTCAACTTGCGCAAGTCCTCCCGGCAGTACATCCAGAATTGCCGCGTCACCTCTACCTCCTCCGGCAACACCGTCACCAGCCTTGGGTCTTGTGCGGCCAGAAAACACGGCAGAATTGCCAGGCCACGGCCCTGCAAGGCCGCCGTGTACTGGGCGATCACGCTGGTGCTGCGCAGGTGAGCCGTTGCGCTGGGGATCAGGTTGGCCAGGTACAGCAGCTCCGAGCTGAACGCCAGGTCATCGACGTAGCTGATGAACGGGTGCCCCGCCAGGTCCGCTACCTGTTTTATCGGCGTGTGGCTGTCGAGGTAGGGCTGGGTGGCGTACAGCCGCAAACGGTAGTCGCAAAGCTTGCAGCATACATAGGGCCCGTGCTCTGGTCGCTCCAGGGCGATGACGATATCCGCCTCGCGTTTGGACAGGCTGATGAAGTGCGGAAGCGGCAGGATGTCCACGGAGATTGCCGGGTAGGCCTCAACGAAATGGCTGAGCTGGGGGGTGATGAAGAAGCTGCCGAAGCCTTCCGTACAGCCCATCCGCACATGGCCGGACAGCGCCACACCCGACCCCGATACCTGCTCGCACGCCATGTGCAGCGTGCTTTCGATGGTCTCTGCATAGCTCAGCAGGCGCTGGCCCTCCGCGGTCAGTACGAAGCCTGTGGTACGCGACTTCTCGAACAGCAAGGTGCCCAGCGCGCCCTCCAGTGAACTGATACGCCGGGACACCGTGGTGTAGTCCACACCCAGGCGTTTGGCGGCGCTGCTGGCTTTGCGGGTTCGGGCGACTTCAAGAAAGAACTTCAGGTCGTCCCAGTTCAATGCGCTGAGGGATGTGAGGTCTTTTTGCATGATGATCCGGTTTTTTTGTGCGTTCTTGTTGGATGTTTGCACATCTATACTCGAAACATGCCTTTCAACGCCACCCCGCGTTTGCCCGGCGCTGGCGATCTCGTCCTGACAATAATTCCAAGGAGAACGCAGATGAATGCACCGCAATCCCCCGACCAGGCCAAAGTCGAGCAGGTAAAGCTGCTGATCGACGGGCAATGGGTGGCGTCCAGCACCGGGGAGTGGCGTGACGTCGTCAACCCGGCCACCCAGCAAGTGCTGGCACGTGTGCCGTTCGCCACGGTGCAGGAGGTTGACGCTGCGGTGGCGGCAGCCCAGCGCGCCTTCGTGAGCTGGCGTGACACCCCGATTGGTGCGCGCATGCGCATCATGCTCAAACTGCAGGCGCTGATCCGCGAGCACAGCAAGCGCATCGCCCAGGTGCTCAGCGCCGAACAAGGCAAAACCCTCGCCGATGCCGAGGGCGATATTTTCCGTGGGCTGGAGGTGGTGGAACACGCGGCGTCCATCGGTACGCTGCAGATGGGCGAGTTTGCCGAGAACGTGGCCGGCGGCGTGGACACGTACACGCTGCGCCAGCCGATCGGCGTGTGTGCGGGTATCACCCCGTTCAACTTCCCCGCCATGATCCCCCTGTGGATGTTCCCCATGGCCATCGTGTGCGGCAATACCTTCGTGCTCAAGCCTTCCGAGCAGGACCCGCTTTCCACCCTGTTGCTGGTGGAACTGGCGCTGGAAGCCGGTGTGCCGCCTGGCGTGCTCAACGTGGTGCATGGCGGCAAGCAGGTGGTGGACGCCATCTGCACGCACAAGGACATCAAGGCGATTTCGTTCGTGGGCTCAACCGAGGTGGGTACCCACGTGTACAACCTGGCCAGCCAGCACGGCAAGCGCGTGCAGTCGATGATGGGGGCGAAGAACCATGCGGTAGTGCTGCCTGACGCCAACCGCACGCAAACCGTCAATGCCTTGGTCGGCGCCGCATTTGGGGCAGCCGGGCAGCGTTGCATGGCCACGTCGGTGGCGGTGTTGGTGGGCAAGGCCCGGGAGTGGCTGCCGGACATCAAGGCGGCTGCCAGCAAGCTGAAGGTGAACGCCGGCAGCGAGCCTGGCACCGACGTCGGCCCTGTGGTTTCCAGGCGCGCCAAGGAGCGTGTGCTTGGCCTGATCGAAAGTGGCATCCGCGAGGGGGCTAAACTGGAGCTCGATGGCCGCGATGTGAAGGTGCCCGGTTACGAGCAGGGCAACTTCGTCGGCCCCACCCTGTTCTCCGGCGTCACCACCGACATGCAGGTGTACACCCAGGAGATCTTCGGCCCGGTGCTGGTGACCCTCGAGGTGGATACCCTCGACGAAGCCATCGCCCTGGTCAATGCCAACCCCTTCGGTAATGGCACGGGCCTGTTCACCCAAAGCGGCGCGGCTGCGCGCAAGTTCCAGAGCGAGATCGATATCGGCCAGGTCGGCATCAACATCCCCATTCCGGTGCCTGTGCCTTTCTTCAGCTTTACCGGCTCGCGGGGCTCCAAGCTGGGCGACCTTGGCCCGTACGGCAAGCAGGTCGTGCAGTTCTACACTCAGACCAAGACCGTCACCGCGCGCTGGTTCGATGACGACAGTGTCAATGACGGTGTGAACACCACCATCAGCCTGCGCTAAGGAGTACCGCATGCGTATTGCATTCATCGGCTTGGGCAACATGGGGGCACCCATGGCCCGCAACCTGATCAAGGCCGGGCACGCGCTTGAACTGTTCGACCTGAACAAGGATGTGTTGGCAGAACTTGCCGCACTGGGTGGGCACATCAGCGCCTCGCCCAAGGAGGCAGCGGCTGCCGCCGAGCTGGTCATCACCATGCTGCCGGCCGCTGCCCATGTGCGCAGCGTGTACCTGAACGAGGACGGCGTGCTGGCCGGTATCCGCCCAGGCACCCCTACGCTTGACTGCAGCACCATCGACCCACAAACGGCGCGCGAGGTGTGCAAGGCTGCTGCGGCCAAAGGTGTCGACATGGGGGATGCACCCGTCTCTGGTGGCACCGGGGGCGCGGCGGCGGGCACCTTGACCTTCATGGTCGGCGCCAGTGCTGAACTGTTTGCCACCCTCAAGCCGGTGCTGGAGCACATGGGCCGTAACATCGTGCATTGCGGCGATGTAGGTACCGGGCAGATCGCCAAGATCTGCAACAACCTGCTGCTGGGTATTTCGATGATCGGAGTTTCCGAGGCCATGGCCCTGGGCAACGCGCTGGGCATCGATACCCAGGTGCTGGCGGGGATCATCAACAGTTCCACAGGCCGGTGCTGGAGTTCGGACACCTATAACCCCTGGCCAGGCGTCATCGAGACTGCACCCGCGGCACGCGGCTACACCGGCGGCTTCGGTGCCGAGCTGATGCTCAAGGACCTGGGGCTGGCCACGGAAGCTGCGCGGCAGGCGCATCAGCCGGTGATTCTTGGCGCCGTCGCCCAACAGTTGTACCAGGCCATGAGCTTGCGCGGGGAAGGTGGCAAAGATTTCTCTGCCATCGTCGAGGGGTACCGCAAGAAGGCTTGATGCAAGCAGTGGAGTTTACTGTGGGCCTGGCGCCCCTCCCTCTGTAACTGCGCACCAGAGGGAAGGGCGTGCGGGCCCCGTTTTTTTATTCCGGCCCTATCGCAGGGGGTAGCCCAAGCGGCTGCCTGTCACGCGAAGACGAAGTACTTGCGTACGGTTTCGACCACTTCCCACGTGCCTTTCATGCCGGGTTCGATCACGAACACATCACCAGCCTTGAGGTGCTTGGGCGCTTCACCTTCCGGGGTGATGATGCAGTAGCCATCGAGGAAGTGGCAGTACTCCCACTTGTCGTAGTTGACCTCGAACTTGCCCGGGGTGCAGATCCAGGTGCCCATGATCTTGCTGCCGTCGGCCGACAGGTAGGCATTGAGGTTCACGGTGTGCGGCTCGCCGCCGATACGTTTCCACTTGGTGGCGTCCACGACCGGCGTGGGGCAGGTTTCACGCAGCACAGTGATGAAATCGGACATGGCACAACTCCTGGTGACTGGTTGGATGACCCGTCACCATAGGGTGTATGGCCAGCGCGGAGTTGCCTGAACTCGACGTCGAGGTGCCTGGACGCGCTATGCCGTGCCGGTGGAGCATAAACCGGTTTCTTACTGACTGAGGCGATATGTCTTACAAGGCGGTAGGCACCATCTGATAGCACTAACGCTGAGGATCCTGTGAAGTCCTCTTCGCTCATTTTTGATGAGGTTGAGTACACACCAAATACCGACAGGTAGCTGACGCGCAATTATGAAGTCACCAAGTGCCTCAAGCTATGTCAACGGAGACAATCAATGAAGTTCCCCGTCGTTTTGCACAAAGACCCCGAGTCGGAGTATGGGGTAGTCGTGCCGGATGTAGCCGGTTGCTTCTCCGCCGGTCCAACTGTCGCCAAAGCGCTTGAAGCTGTACAGGAAGTGCTGGCGCTTCACTCCGAAGGGCTTGTCGCCGACAACGAGCCATTACCGCAGCCGCAGGAAATTGATGTACATGTGGCCAACCCTGACTACCAAGGTGGAGTATGGGCCGTTGTGGATTTTGATGTGACGCCTTACTTGGGCAGGGCGGTCCGTTTCAATGCGACGCTGCCGGAGCACCTGCTTCAGCGTATCGATGAAAAAGTCAGGCACGATCATCGCTACGCTTCCCGTTCAGGCTTCCTCGCTTCTGCCGCCATGCGTGAACTTGCATCGTGAACCTGACCATCGACGGTGGCGCGGCTTATGCCCACCAATACCGCACAAAGTGAAAGAACACCGGCGCGGCAAAGCACACCGAGTCCATGCGGTCGAGCATGCCGCCGTGGCCTTCGATCATGTGCCCCCAGTCCTTCACGCCACGGTCGCGCTTGATGGCCGACATGACCAGCCCGCCGAAGAAGCCCATGGCGTTCACGGCCAGGGCCATCAGCGCCGCCTGCCAGAAGGTGAAGGGGGTAATCCAGCACAGCAAGGCGCCGATCAGCGTCGCCAGTGCCACACCACCGGCCAGGCCTTCCACCGTCTTGGACGGTGACAGGTTGGGCGCGACCTTGTGTTTGCCGAACAGTTTGCCGCACACGTACTGCAGCACGTCGCTGATCTGCACCACCAGGATCAGCCAGGCGATCAGCAACAGGTTGCGGCCCTCGTAGCCGGGGATATCGAGGGTCATCAGCGCGGGTACCGAGGACACGCAGTACACCGCGATCATCAGCCCCCACTGTACCTTTGAAGCCCGCTCCAGAAAGCGCGTGGTGTCGCCGCCGAAGCTGGCCAGGATCGGCAGCAGCAGGAACAGGTAAACGGGGATGAAGATGCTGAACATGCCGTACCAGTCCATGGCAATCAGCACGTACTGCACCGGCAGCGCCACATAAAATGCCGCTACCAGTGCCGGGTAGTCACTGCGCCGGGTGGGGGTGAGGGTCATGAATTCGCGCAGTGCATAGAACGACACCCCGTAGAACAGCACGATCACCCCGTACTTGCCGAACAAAAAGGCGATGCCGATCACCAGCACCATCACCCACCAGGCGTTGATACGGGCGTTGAGGTTATCGATGACCGCATGGGGGCCGGGGCCTGCGCGCCATTTCAGCAAGCGGCCGATCACGCTGGCGAGCAGCAGCAGGGCGCCAATGCCGGCGAACAACGAGAGGGTATTGTCGTGCATGTCAGGCATCCTTGGGTGCAAGGTTGAGCAGGGCCTGGCTGGCCCGATCGAGAAACGCCTGCTTGGTCTCACCGGCCTGCAGGTGCATGGGTTCACCGAAACTCAGCGTGCACAGCAACGGCAGCGGCAAAGCCCGGCCTTTGGGCATCACCCGGTTGAGGTTGGCAATCCAGACGGGTACCAGTTCGACCTGCGGGTGGGCGGCTGCCAGGTGGTAAAGCCCGCTTCTGAACGGCATCAAGGGCTCATCGCCCAGGTTGCGGGTACCCTCGGGGAAAAAGATCAGCGAGTCGCCCTGGGCCACCGCGTCCAGTACCGGTTGCAGCGGGTTGCCACCGCCTTCGTCACGCTGGCGGTTGATCAATACGCCATTGAATACCTGCCGGATCAGGAAGTCGCGGATGCCGGGCTTGGCCCAGTAATCCGCGCCTGCCACCGGGCGTGCACGGTTGCGCAACGCCTGTGGCAACGAAGCCCAGAGCAGCACGAAGTCGCCGTGGCTGCTGTGGTTGGCAAAGTACAGGCGCTGAACGGGCTCCGGTGTGCAGCCCAGCCACAGGGCGCGAGCGCCGGTTATCAGGCGTGCAGCAGAGGTGATGACGTAGGCGGTAAGGTTGGCGAGCATGGGTTGATCATCATCCGTGGAAAGGCAGTATCAGCAAGGTAGCCAGGGCCACCATGATTTGCAGCGCCAGGCACACGCCCTGGCGACGTAGCAGGGCCAAGGCGGCCCTGCTGCGTTCGGGCCAGTTGCGGTGGTCAGGCGCCTGCGGTTTGAGCGAAAGCTCGATGAGTGCCCGGTCCAGCGCCAGGGTATCCGCTGCCAGGTCGTGGCTGTTGGCGAGGTGGGCGAACAATGCAGCATCCAGCCCGACGCGAATCGCCCAGTACTTGTGCAGCACACCCAGGGCGGTCAATACGGCGCAGGCCAGGGTGGCGAGCGGGTGCACCGTGACACCGAGCATGGGCGCCATACCATAGGCAAGCGCCAGCAGGGTAAGGCCGTCCGAGAAACGCTCCAGTTGGCTACCACGCTGTAGCAGGGTGGCAACGACCCAGAGGCTCATAATGGCCTCCTCAGGTGCTGCAGCACCCGTTGGTGTGCTGCATGCAGCCTGATGCCCGGGCGCGCCTTGCGGACCAGCGCTTCGGCCTGCTGGGCGTCGGCGCAGCGCCCGCTCACTATCAGCCAGGCTGCCACGGCGCAGGCACTGCGGGAGTAGCCCAAGGCGCAGCAAACCAGTAATGGGCCCTGGCTGTGCAACTGCTCGATACGGGCGGCGGCCTGGCGCAGCAGTTGCGCAGGCGGCGGGATCAGATCAAGCGCCGGGAAGTGCTCGTAGTATTCGGGTGCACCGGTTGCCGTGGGGCTGGGTTTGGCCAGAAACGGCAATTCGGCGCACAGGTCGACCACGGCCGCAAAGGGCAGCGTGCGTGCCGGGATCCGCCCCAGGTAAACGCCGTCGCACACTTCGTTTGGCTGCGGGTGGCGCCACGTCCACACTCGGGCGTTGAGCCAGGCGCCGAGCAGGTAGGGGCCTAATAGCCAGGTAGCCGCCACCGATAGATGCCCGTCAGCATTTTTCTGAAAACCGCAAGCCCCGAGCACGGCATAGTTCAGTGCCACCAGCAGCAATGACACGCAGGGCCAGAGCAGCCACAGCCAGGCGCCGCGCAGAGTGGCAGCCGCCAGGGTGCACACCAGTGCCCCTGCCAGGTAGTACGAGGCGATGCGCCAGCGCTTGGTATCCCGTGCTAACTGTGCACCTTGCCAAGGCAGCCGCCCTGTCTCGGGCCACAGCCAGAGGCACACCAGCCCTGCAAGTGCACCGGTCGGCAGGTCAATGAAGTGATGCTGCCAGGTGGTCAGCACCGAAAGGCCAATCAGCCCCATCCAGCCGTGTACCAGCCAGCGCCAGGGCTGGCGGTGCACGTGGCGGGCGAACATCGTCCAGATGATCACCAACAGGGCAATATGCAGCGAGGGCGCCTGGTTGAAAGGTTTGTCAAAACCCATCAGCAGGTCGAACAGCCAGCCAAACAGCCCGTCCAGTGCTGGCCGCTCGAAGGTAAAGCGCAGCGGCCACAGGATGAAGCAGGCCACGCAGATCAATTGCGCCGACAGTAACGCCAGGGCATGTCGGTCCATCTCCTGCCGGGTGCGCGGCAGCAGGAACGACAAGCCATACAGCAGGTCGATAGACCAGTACGGGATGATCGTCCACGGCCACAGTGGCATGCGGGTTTCCCAGCCGAACACCAGGCTGCCCACATCGCTGCGCCCTGCGGCGTAGTTGTTGGCCAGCCCATAGCTCAGGAAAAACAGCGGCCCCAGCAACAGCAGCCAGCACACCCCTCGGCGTATCAGGCCGACTTCGCGCGTGGGGTTCATTCAACGTACCCGCTGTGCCAGGCTGACGCTGAAAATACCCCACTCATCGATACGCTGGGTGAGCTTGCGGAAGCCTGCCGCCTCCACCAGCTGGTCCATTTCGGCCTGGCTGCGACGGCGCATCACCCAGGCCTGGCCTTCGCGATGGCTGGTAAGTGCGCGGGCGATCATCTCCAGCTGTGGGTGCCAGGGCTGGCCGGTGTAGACCAGGTAGCTGCCATCTTCCATCGCATCGGCCAGCCCGGCGAGTGAGTTGCCCACCAGCTGGTTGCTGGCGAACAGCTCATACAAGCCGGAAACCACAGCCAGGGTTGGCGGTTGTTCAAGCGAGGCCAGGCTCTGGCGATCAAACGCATCGCCCTGAACGAAGCGGGCAATGTCGGCCAGCCCCTTCTCCTGGATCAACGCCGAACCTTGCTCCACGTTAAGGGGGCTGTAATCACGCAGCAGGATCGAGTCTGGCAATTGCTCCAACTGCTGCAGCGCTTCCAGAATGTAGCGGCCGTGGCCAGCTGCGATATCGACGATGTGCACCGGGCGCTGAGCCTGATGCAAGCAGCTGATGGCCTGGCGTAGCAGCTCTTCGACGTGCAGCTTGCGCTGGCGAATACCGCGCCAGCCAATGGCATCGAGGTAGTTCTTGTCTATTTGGGCACCCAGCCAGCCTTTGCCGGAAGGCTTGTTGCGGTACACGTAATCCAGGGTGCTGCCAGAGTCGAACCCGGTGTCGAAGCCCAGCTTCACGCCTTCCGACAGCCCGCTGCCAAACCGCAGCCCCGCCCTGGTAGCGCGCCAGTACAGGTCACGCGGGGAGTTGTGCGGCAGCGGTGCGGCCAGGCTTTCGGCTTCGGCGCAGGTGGCGCCGGTCTTGTCCGCATCCAGCAGCGATGGCACCGCGCAGGGGCTGGCGAAACAGTGCTCCACAAAGCGCTCGATGCGGCGCAAGGCATGTGCCCGGTCGCGTTCGCCCAAGGTGTCGTGGAAGAACCCGGGTAGAACGTGCATTTCCTTGCGGGTGCTGCCCAGGTTGTGGAAGAAGCGCTCCTGCGGCTGGCGCTCAACCACCAGGTCGGCACCGGACACCAGCAGTTGCGTTGGCACCTGTATCGCCTGCGCATCGGCAACAACACGGTCAGCAGCGTCGTACAACCCCAACAGCATGGTCACTGAGATCGGCCGGCTGATGAGGGGGTCGGCGGTATACGACATCACCCGTTCCGGGTCATGGGTAAGCAACCCTGGCTTGACGTAACTGTTGACGAAAAAGTTGCCGCGCACAGCCTTGAGCAATTTCAGGCCAGGGCGGGCGAAGGGCACGTACAGCTTGACCTTGAAAGCCGGTGAGGCCAGCACCAGGCAGCGCACCTTCGGCGCGTAATCATGCGCCCAGGTGGCGATCAGCACAGCGCCGACGCTTTGTGCCAACACCACAAGTTCCTGCTCGGCGATACCGTGGCTGGCCTGAATGTGCTCGATGAACGTCTGTACGTCGCGCACGCTGGTGGCAAAGCCCGGGCTGTCACCCCGTGCACCTGGGGAAAGCCCATGGCCCCGGGCATCCCAGGCGAAGAAGTCATAGCCCGGCATGTCCAGCTCATCAGCCAGGTGGGCCATGCGGCCGCCGTGTTCGTGGCCGCGGTGGAACATCACCACCGCCCGGCGCGGCTGGTACTCGTTGCGGGTTGCAGGCCAGTGGCGGTAGTGCAGCTCGACGCCATCATGGGTAGAGAAGTGCAGGGTTTGCGCTTGGCGCATGTTCGAAATCCTTTTGCGACTGCAGGTTAGGCCTGGCGGTTTTCCGCGAGCCCGCGACGAACGCGGTTGTAAAGGGTATAGAGCGAGAGCGCGAGGATGACCAGCAACAGGCCGTTGACCCAGGCCGCGGTGAGCAGCCCCACCGCCACCCCTGCGCCCAGCACGCCGAACGCAAAGGCGCGGTCGCTCTTGCCCATGGGGCCGTCATAGCGCCGCGAAGCCCCGGCCAGCGGGCCCATCACCCCGGCGTACTCGCTGACAGTGGCGAACAGCACCACCAGCACCACCAACACAGGTGACACGCCGGGCAGCAGGGCGAAGGGCAGGTACAGCGCAGCATCCGCGATCACGTCGCACAGCTCGTTCAGGTAGGCGCCCAGGGTGGACTGCTGGCCAAACTCCCGTGCCAGCATGCCGTCGATGGCATTCAGCGCCATGCGCACCAGCATCCATACCGGGACCAGCACGAACAGCCAAGTGACGTGGGGCATAGCGGCTAGCAGCAGGCCCAGCAATACCGACAGCAGGGCGGCGCATACCGTGACCTGGTTGGCGGTTACGCCGCGATCATGAAGGCGCTGCACCGAGGGGCGCAGCAATGCCTGGAAACGGGGTTTGAGCTGGTAGATCGATGCCACTGGCAAATCCTTTTTCGAGTGGGCCGCATGGGCGTCATTTTGGGTGAGTCTTGCACTGGGGTAAAGCCACCTGCGCGACAGCAGGTGGAGGAAGACCTTCAGTGTAGGAAGTATCTGATTTGAGGGGCCTGGCGTTTGAAGTTCCTTCCTGGGTGTTAGGTTTTTTGGCCTCAACCAAAGGCAGGGAGCTGCGCGATGCGCGTGAACATTGAAGGCAGGGGCCAGGCAGTAGATGGCGACATCACCACTACCGGTGCCGTTTGTATTGCCACCGGCACGGGTTACCTGGACAACTCACGCAGTGTGCTGCGCGTCGGCGACCCGACCACGGCGTGCCCGGTTTGCGGGCAAGCAGGCGTGGTGGCCGAAGGGGCTGAAAGCTTCATATCCGATGGCCAGCCTGTCGCCACGGATGGTTCATTGGTGATCTGCGGTTGCTCACCTGGCAGCAACCGGGTCGTCGCACCGCTCTACGAGGGGCCGTCGAGCAGCCAGCCCGGTACCGCGGTTGGGCCAGCTGCCTTGGCTGAGCCAGCAACCGTTTTCCGGGGGGACGGGTTTTCCCGAACCCTTGTCAGCGCGCTGCCCGGCACCCTTGAGCCGGGGTTCTATCTGGTTCCCCGGCGCATGTCGTTTGCGCACGTCTTGCTGCAGCTCGCTGAGCATGATGCCACCTTGCCCATCTCCCGCTTGAAATGGCTCAACCCCACTTATGCACAGGGCTTCAAGGCTGGGGAAATGTTCGTAATCGGCGACCCGGACAACGGCCATTCCTGCACCCGCGAGGAAGGGCAGCTGATGGCCGCCGCGCAGCACACCAGGCGCGCACTGCAAGCGCTCGACATGGCCGAAGCCGATTTCATGATGGAGCACCAGGCAGAGATTGCCGGGTTACTCGAAAACGCCAGCCAGGCCATGGGGGTGGGCACGGATATGCTCAACCAGGGGCTGAAACAGGTAAGCGGAACCCTGTCGGCGATCGAACAGTTGCATCAGCAGGAGTTTCTCCGCCATGGCCATTTGAACAGCCCAAGCTTCTTTGCTGAGCGGCGGCACCTTTTACAGCAGCTGGACGGGCAGTTGAAGGCCGCGTTGCTCAATAAACAACTGAACCTGGGTAGCTATGAGCGCCTGAAGAAGCGCCTGAATATCTCCACCAAAAGCCTGGTTCATCACTGGTCCAAAGCTGGCGGGCCGGGGCAGATACCCGGTTATGCGACTCACCTGGATAAGGTGGCGCGGCTTAGTAAGTACCTCAAGGCGGGCGGGTATGCAGGAATTGGGATAGGTGGAGGGGCTTCGTATTTGAAAATTCAAGAGGTTTGCAGGGCTGGAGAAACTGAAGCGTGCAAGAAAATTCAAGTGACTGAGACCGGGCGCTTCGCGGGTGGAGTGATTGGGGCGAGCGTTATGGGAAAACTGGGCAGTTTAACGAGTGGCATTCTTTGTGGCTTGTTAGTGGCAGCGAGTAGAGGTGTTGCCTTGCCAGTATGTGGCATAGCGGTAGCTGGCGCGAGTGGGCTCGCAGGGGGCATGGCGGGCGACCAGTTAGGCGAAGCGACTGCTGACGTATTGTACGAAGGGGCTCACGATGGGCTTTGAAACCTGGCCATTCGCTACAAAACTCATATTTCTACTAACCCCCTTTTTTATTGCCGTGACTGGGTTGGCAATAACGTGCCGCATTGCGTTATCGAAAGATTTTGATCTCGCGATGTCAAGTGTTAAGAGCAATCGTTATTTGGAAGCAATGAAAGTGGCTTGGGGAATGAAGCAGCTAAAGTGCCGGTTTCTCTTGCTGGGTGCAGTGGCTGGTTTGCTGGAATCAGCAACGCTTCAAGTTAAATGGGGGCTGCTTGACCCAAACGAGATCAGCAGATTCCCGCCAGTGCTAAAGTCTAGAATATTATTAGCGTCAAGGCTGGAAATGGTCGCAGGCTGCTGGTTGATGGCGGCGTATTTTTTAATTAAATGAGGGGGGTCGTGTCCCAACTGCGTCTCCAGAGGGCGCTGAAAACTCCCGTGCGCCTCTCAGTAATTAGCGTTTGGTCTAGGGGTTCTGT
This sequence comes from Pseudomonas sp. S60, assembly GCF_016647865.1. NCBI lineage: Bacteria > Pseudomonadati > Pseudomonadota > Gammaproteobacteria > Pseudomonadales > Pseudomonadaceae > Pseudomonas > Pseudomonas sp. S60. Next base: position 22,532 of record NZ_JACVVH010000038.1, read on the forward strand.
GGGGCGTCAAAATGCTAATACTGCAGCCCCTACCAGTGCTGTACCGCTACCAATCACACAACGCTGACCTCTAGGCAGCCAAGTTGAATACTGTAGGGATGAGGAAACTTGATGGGTATTTCTGGGGTTGTTGCAGCATCTTATTTAGGTGGCTGGATCGGCGAATTAATAGGTGAAGAGGGCGGTCAGATGCTATTCAGGGGGAGCAATGATTGATGTTGATACATGGCCATTGAAAGCGCAGCTTGCTTTCGTGGTCTCACCTTTTTTGGTCATGATCCTCGGGATGACAGTGAATGCCTCTGTGATCTGGTCCCGCGATTTTAAGGTGCTAAACGAGGCTTTTAGAAATAACCCGTATGTCGCAGGCATCAGGGGAATTATGGGGGACACCAGTATACGGGCGCGTTGGTTCATAGCATGCACCGTAGCAGGCGCTGTTGTTTTTACAAAATTCAATTGCCGTATTGGAGTGGTGAATGAGTCTGAGGTGATGGGCGTTCCATTACATTTGAGAAAGCGGCTGCGGGTGGCATTTTGGCTGAATACAGTCGGCTTTTCTTGGCTTGTATTAGTCTGTGCAATGATCAAGTTGGGCAGGTTGAATTAATTCAGCCTGCGTTTCCACTTGGGAGCAGAGAAAAGCCTGCCTATGTGCGGGCCGCAGGAGAATCAATAGTTGAATTGATTGATGAGGCGGCGCCAGATGAATTTTGAAGCGTGGCCACCACCTTGAAGTTAGTGTTCCTACTGCCGCCCATTTTTCATCGGTCTAACGTCCCTTCACATCAAGTCAGGGCTGGTAAACCCAACAGGGATAAAAAATTTCCCGCCCTGGCTGAGGTCTCGAATACTGATTGCGTCCTGGCTGGAAATCGTTGCCTTTTTATGATTGGTCACAGGTTATTTCATCATCCGTTAAAAGGCTTTTCCCTATCAACGCCACCAACCCCGCCGTATATCCTGGCAACACTGCAAAATCCCGTGCGCACAACAGCAACCGGCGGTTGGCCCAGGGTTCCTGTAAGCCAGCCCAATGCAATGGCAGCAAGCCCTGCCAGCGCTGTACCGCCGCCAGCGGCACAACGCCGACTCCCGCCCCGCCAGCAACCATGCGGATTACCCCGTCAAACCCCTCGGCCCTTACCCGTACCTGCATGCGCAGGCCGGCACGCAGTGCCAATTCTTCGAGGTACAACGCCAGGGCGCTGGCAGGCCCCAGGCCGACATAGCCGTAGGCCAGGCTGTCGATAAAGCTGGGTGCCGGCATCCGGGCCAGTGGGTGGCCCGGGGGCGTTACCAGCACCAGTGGATCGTCCCGAAAGGGCCGCGTCTGCAGGTGCTCCACCGGGGCGGCACTCGAGACCACGCCCAGGTCGGCAATGCCCTGGGTAATGGATTGAACAATGCGCAAACTCGGCATCTCCTGCACATCCACGCTCACCCCGGGGTGGGTTGCCAGGTAGCTGGCCAGCAGTTCCGGCAGGTATTCGGTAAGGGCTGCGGTGTTGCACAGCAAGCGCACCTGGCCCTGTTGCCCTTGGGCGTACTGCGCCAGGTCGAACTGGAGGCGCTCCACCTGCTGGCCGATCAGCCGGGCGTGCTGCAACAAAGCCTGGCCGGCCGCCGTTGGCACAACGCCCCGGCGGTTGCGCTGCAGCAGCGGCACACCCAGCGAAGCCTCCATGGCGCGGATGCGCGCGCTGGCTGCGGGGAGCGACAGATGGCTCCGGCTGGCGCCCGCGGTGATGTTTCCACATTCCAGGGTGTGTTGAAACAGCTTGAGATCAACCAGCTCGAAGTGCATGTGGCTCTGTCCACGCAATAGTCTGGGTGAGTATATGGCAGATGTTCACACGGTCAGGCATCCGCCATCATCAACCCATGAGTACAGTCTTCGCGTTTTACCAGGGTATCGGCCCAGCCCTTTCGCTACTGGTGGTGCTAACCTTTCTCATGGCTGGCGCAGTGAAAGGCGTGATCGGCCTGGGTTTGCCGACAGTGGCAATGGGGTTGCTGGGCCTGGCTATGCCCCCTGCGCAGGCAGCGGCCCTGCTTATAGTGCCCTCGACCCTGACCAATCTCTGGCAGCTGGCCAGTGGTGGGCATCTGCGCACGTTGCTCGTGCGTTTGTGGCCCCTGCTGGCAATGACGTTCATTGGCACCCTGCTGGGCAGCGCCTGGCTGGGCATCGACAGCGGCCCCTGGGCCGTGCATGCCCTGGGCGCGGCCTTGCTGGTGTACGCCCTTTACGGGTTGGCCGGGCCGGGCTTCAGCCTGGCACCTTCCCGGGAGCGCTGGCTGGGGCCCATATGCGGGCTGATCACCGGGGTGGTCACGGCCGCTACCGGGGTGTTCGTGATGCCGGCGGTGCCGTACCTGCAAAGCCTGGGCCTGTGCCGTGAGCAGATGATCCAGGCATTGGGCTTGTCCTTCACGGTTTCCACCCTGGCATTGGCCATGGGCCTGGCCGGCCAGGATGCACTTGGCGGTCAGGCCCTGGGTGCCTCACTGCTGATGCTGGCACCGGCGCTGCTGGGCATGCTCGCCGGGCAATGGCTGCGTCAGCGTATCAGCCCAGTGCTGTTCAAGCGGTGCTTCTTCATTGGCCTGGCCATGCTGGGCGCCCATCTGTTGCTCAACGGCTAGCAGACGATGGGCTGAGCATGTCTACCCGCTGGAACTCGAAATCCTGCGCCAGGTAGTCCATGCGCCGCTCAGCGAATGCGGTCATGTGGGGCAGCGCGGCGTGCACATCCAGCGCTGCTTTGTCAGCCCATACTTCGAAGAATACGAACAGGGTCGGGTCCTGCTGGTCGCGCAGCATGTGGTACTCGATGCAGCCAGGTTCCCGGCGGCTGGGCTCCACAAAGGGCCTGAACAGGTTCTCGAAAGCATCGGCCATTTCCGGCCGCGTCTTGGCCTTGAGGATGAATGCGTATTGCTCGGTCATGAAGAGTCGCTCGTGTGAGGGAAGGGCAATGTTAAAGCAATAATAAAACCTGGATTCATGCTTTTGGGTCACATGTATTGTGCGGCAACGAGGCTGTTTGCTGCATCCCACGGCCTATAACCTGCGGCCTCAACTTTTCACTGAGCCGGTCGCCGGCTATCAGAGGCCCAGCATGAAGCACATCCTTTTGCTCAACGGCGGCAAACAGTTCGCCCATTCTCACGGTCAGCTCAACCAGACCCTTCATGATGCAGCGCTGGCCCATCTGGACCATGCCGGGTTCGCGGTGCAGCAGACGTTCATCGACGGCGGTTACGACGTACCGGCCGAGGTAGAGAAGTTTCTCTGGGCCGATGTCATCATCTACCAGATGCCAGGTTGGTGGATGGGCGCGCCCTGGACGGTGAAAAAGTACATCGACGACGTGTTCACGGAAGGCCATGGCACCCTGTACGCCAACGATGGCCGCAGCCGCTCGGACACCTCGCGCAAGTATGGCAGTGGTGGCCTGTTGCAAGGCAAGCAGTACATGCTGTCGCTTACCTGGAACGCACCGCAGCAGGCGTTCGATGCCGAAGACGATTTCTTCGAAGGCAAGGGTGTCGATGGGGTGTACTTCCCGTTCCACAAGGCCAACCAGTTTCTTGGCATGACGGGCCTGCCCACCTACCTGGCCGTTGACGTGATCAAGCGCCCGGATGTACCGGTTGCGCTGGCAGGTTACCTGGCGCATCTGGACAAGGTGTTCGGCAAGGCGATCTAATCCCGGCAGCTACCTGCCGCAGGCCTGAATGTGAAAACCCGATCCGAAGAGCTCCAGGTGTTCGTCGCTGTCATCGACTGCGGCTCCCTTTCCGCCGCCGCCGAACAGATCGGCCAGACCCCCTCGGCGGTCAGCCGCACCCTGGCACGCCTTGAGGCCAAGCTGGGCACCACGCTGGTGAACCGAACCACACGGCGCATGGACCTCACCGAAGAGGGGCGCTTCTTTCTAGAGCGGGCGCGGCAGGTACTGCAGCAGATGGACGACATGGAAGAACGCCTGGCGATCAACCGCCAGATGCCCACCGGGCGCCTGCGCATCAATGCGGCGGCGCCTTTCATGCTGCATGCCATCGTCCCGTGGGTTGGCGAGTTTCGTCAGCACTACCCTGGCATCGAGCTGGAGCTGAACACCGACGACCTGATCATCGACCTGCTGGAGCACAGCACGGATGTGGCGATACGTATCGGTGAGCTGGCCGACTCCAGCCTGCATGCCCGTAGCCTGGGCAGCAGCCCGGTACAGGTGCTGGCCAGCCCTGCCTACCTCGCCCGGCAGGGGGTCCCGCTGCGGGTCGAGGACCTGCCCAGCCACAGCCTGCTGGGCTTCAGCCAACCCGAATCACTCAACCGTTGGCCCCTGCGCCATGCCCAGGGGGAGCAGTGGGGCATTCGCCCGGCGCTGACGGCCTCCAGCGGCGAAACCCTGCGCCAGCTGGCCTTGGCGGGGGAGGGCATCGTCTGCCTCTCGCATTTCATGACCCACGACGACATCCGCGCCGGGCGCCTGCAGGTATTGCTGGCAGACGCCAACAACGGCTATCGCCAGCCCATCCATGCCGTCTACTACCGCAATACCCAGCTGGCCCTGCGCATCCAGTGCTTCCTTGATTTCATCCAGCGCAAACTGGAAAAGTACGCCAGCCCAGTTGCCTGATCACGACATGGCCTGCCCGCCGACGGCGAAATTTCCGGGTGCCGATTGCACACCGGCGGCCCTTCGGCCTTACTGACAACTCGACAAAAACCAACACCAAGGAAGTGTCATGCGTATTGTCCCGTTCCAGTACCTGGCCCTGGCCGCCGCGATCCTCAGCTGCTCTTCGGTGCATGCCGTTGTGTTGGAAGGCGGCGCCGTCGCTGCTCCCGATGAGTACGGTGCAAAGGTGGCCGCCGACATCCTGAAGAAAGGCGGCAATGCGGTGGATGCTGCGGTGGCTACCGCCTTCACCCTGGCCGTCACCTACCCGGAGGCCGGCAACATCGGCGGGGGCGGCTTCATGACCCTGTTCGTCGACGGCAAGCCTTACTTCCTCGATTACCGTGAAGTCGCCCCGCGGGCGGCCACGCGCAACATGTACCTGGATGACAAGGGCGAAGTCATCGAGAACCTGAGCCTGGTCGGCGCCCGCGCAGCGGGTGTGCCGGGGACGGTGATGGGCCTGTGGGAGGCACACCACAAGTTCGGCAAATTGCCCTGGAGCGAGCTGCTGACCCCGGCCATCGGCTATGCCAAAAATGGCTTCAAGGTGGCGGAAAAACAGTACCAGTACCGCAACGATGCCCAAGGCATGTTCAAGACCGCCACCAACTTCAACGACTATTTCGGCAACATGAAGGTTGGTGAGCTGTTCAAGCAACCCGAAATGGCACAAACCCTGGAACGCATTGCCGACAAGGGCGTGAGCGAGTTCTACCAAGGCAAGACCGCAGACCTGCTGGTGGCGCAGATGCAGGCCGACAAAGGGCTCATCACCAGGCAGGACCTGCAGGACTACAAGGCTGTCTGGCGTGAACCGATGGCCGTGAGCTGGCGCGGCAACGTGGTGTATACCGCGCCGCCGCCCAGCTCTGGCGGGGTCGCCCTGGCGCAGCTGTTGGGCATCAAGGAAGACCGTGCCGCCGATTTCAAAGGCGTGGCGCACAACTCCGCGCAGTACATCCACCTGCTGGCCGAAATCGAGAAGCGGGTGTTCGCCGACCGTGCCGATTACCTGGGCGACCCGGCCTTCACTCAGGTACCTGTGGACAAGCTGGTCGCCAAGGCCTACCTGGCCAAACGCGCCGCCCAGGTCAACCCGAAGGCCATTTCTGATACGGAGCAGGTCAAGCCCGGCCTCGAGCCGCACCAGACCACGCATTTTTCCATCGTCGACAAGCAGGGCAACGCCGTCAGCAACACCTACACCCTCAACCTGGACTACGGCAGTGGCGTCGTGGTCAAAGGTGCAGGTTTCCTGCTCAATGATGAAATGGACGACTTCAGCGCCAAGCCCGGTGCGGCCAACGCGTTCGGCGTGGTAGGCGGCGATGCCAATGCCATTGCCCCCGGCAAGCGCATGCTGTCGTCGATGAGCCCCAGCCTGATGACCCGCGACGGGAAGGTGGAACTGGTGATCGGCACGCCGGGCGGTTCGCGGATCTTTACCTCGATCTTCCAGGTGATGAACAACCTGTACGACTACAACATGCCGCTGGAAAAGGCAGTGGCCGCGCAGCGCGTGCATCACCAGTTGCTGCCCAAGGACACGATCTACTACGACAGCTATGCCCCGTTGACCGGCCAGGTGGCCGATGACCTGAAGCAGATGGGGTACGTGCTTGAGGACCAAGGCTGGGAGATGGGCGACATCCAGGCGATCCGGGTAAACGGCGCCACGCTTGAAACCGCCTCCGACCCCCGCGGCCGCGGCGTGGGCCTACTGGTCAAGTAACCCCACGCCACGCCCGATCACACCCTGAACCGGCTCACCAACATCTGCAACTCCCCGCCAAGCCGCGCCAGCTCCACGCTGGACGCGGCTGTCTCATCGCTGGCTGCCGCCGTCTGCTCCGACACATCGCGCACATTCAGGATGCTGCGGCTGATCTCTTCCGCCACCGCACTCTGCTGCTCTGCGGCCGCTGCAATCTGCTGGTTCATCGACTGAATGCTCGACACCGTGCTGGTGATGCTCTCAAGCGACGACCCTGCCTTGCGCGCCAGTTCCACGCTGCTGTCGGTCAGCGAGCGGCTGCCCTGCATGGCATTGGCCACCTGCTGGGTGCCGTGCTGCAGGCTGGCGATGAGCTCTTCGATTTCTTCGGTGGATTTCTGCGTACGCTGGGCCAGGCCACGTACCTCGTCGGCGACCACGGCAAAACCACGGCCTGCCTCGCCGGCACGTGCCGCCTCGATGGCTGCGTTCAGCGCCAGCAGGTTGGTCTGTTCGGCAACCGACTTGATCACGTCCATTACACTGCCGATTTTCTGGCTTTCCTGCTGCAGCAGGTTCATGGCCTCTGTGGAACGGTGCATGTCTTCGGCCAGGCGCTCGATCTGGCCAATCGCTTCACCGACCACGCGGTCACCGGCACGGGCTTCGCCATCGGCCCCCGTGGCGGCGTGCGATGCCTGTTCGGCATTGCGCGCCACTTCCTGAACGGTGGCAGCCATCTCGTGCATGGCGGTGGCCACCTGGTCGGTCTCGACCTTCTGGCTGTTGGCCCCTGCGCTGGTCTGCTCGGTCACTGCCGACAGCTCTTCGGCGGCGCTGGCAATTTGCGTGACGCCATCACGAATCCCGCCAATCAGCTCACGCAGGGTGGTCCCCATGCGTGCGATGCCTTGCTGCAGCACACCCAGTTCATCGCGGCGGGTCACCCGCAGCTGCTCGGTAAGGTCGCCGCTGGCAATCCGCTCCACGGCCACCAGGGTGTCCTGCAACGGGCGAGTGATCTGGCGGGTGATCAGCACTGCTGCCAGCACACCAACCAGCAGCGCCAGCAATGTAGCCACGGCCTGCAGGGTGCGGGCCTGGCTGCTTTCGATGTCGCGACGCTCCAGCTGTATCTTGTACAGCGCATCGCTGGTCTTGACGATGTCGGCACCTTCTACCGTCATTTCTGCCCGGGCGACGTTGATGGTGGCGACGGCGTCGCGGAACTGGCGCGCAGCGTCACGGAACGCCAACACGGCGCGCTCCAGCGGCGGCAAGGTGGCATCCTGGCCAGGCAAATCCCGCTTGAGGGTGTCCACCTCGGCCAGTGCAGCGTCCAGCTGACGCAACGCAGCCTGCTCGTTTTGTGCGGTGTTATCGGCAATGTAGCCGCGCACGTCGATGCGCACCTGCAACAGCTGCTGGCGGGTCTTGCTGATCAGTTGCTGCTGGGCCAGGCGCACGCTGTCGCCCTCGGCGCGTGCCATCACGGCCTGGCTCAATGCGTCCATGGCCTTGTCGGCCTGGGCAGAGGCGTTGTCCATGGCGGCGCGGGCAGCACGGCCGGCGTCGTAGCCCTGGCGCATCTTGGCCAGTGAGACTTTGTAGGCGCTGATGGTTTCGCCCAGCTCGCCCAGCAACTTCACGTTTTCAGGGCTCTTGAAGGTATGCGCCAGGTAGGCCTGCTGCTTGCTGAATGTATCGAGCTTGGCCTGGGTATTGGCCGCTGCTGCGTCGTCACCGTTGGCGATCATGTATTGCAGCCGCGCGATGCGCAGGTCGGTCAGGTCCTTGTTCAGCTGGCTGATATCGCTCATCCAGTTGCTGCGGTCGATCAGGCTGCCCAGGCTGGTCCAGCCAGTGAGGGCCAGCACGCCGGTCAGGATAAGCACCAGGCCGAAGCCCAGGCCAAGTTTCAGGTTGACGCTGATGTTGGCAAACCAGCTGTTCATGCACGCACTCCAGAAGTTGTTTTTCGCTCTCTTGATCTTCGTTCGCAAGGCGTTGTTGTTCTGGATGCCCGCTGAATCGTGCTGGGTGTATCGGCAGCGGACGGGGAAGCTGAAACGCTTTTTCAGCAAAACCGTAACAGGCGCGGGGTAGAGGGGCCGTTTGGCGGCCCCGGAGATCTCAAAGGTTGCGGGCGCTGAAGGTATCGCAGCTGTCTACTTCGCCCTGGGCGAAGCCGGCCTTGAACCAGCGCACCCGCTGCGCCGACGTGCCGTGGGTGAACGAGTCTGGTACCACGCGGCCCTGGCCCTGTTGCTGCAACCGGTCATCGCCAATGGCATTGGCCGCGTTCAGGGCCTCTTCCACATCACCTGGTTCCAGCCAGTTCAGGCGCTTCTGCGCCTGGTAGGCCCACACACCGGCCAGGCAGTCGGCCTGCAACTCCTGGCGCACCAGCAGACCGTTGTCGCCTTCCATGCGCTGGCCGCTGCGACGGGCGGCATCCACCTTGGCCGATACCCCCAGCAAGGTCTGCACGTGGTGGCCAATCTCGTGGGCGATCACGTAGGCCTGGGCAAAGTCACCCGCAGCGGCAAAGCGTGTTTCCATTTCACGGAAGAACGACATGTCCAGGTAAACGCGCTGGTCCGCCGGGCAATAGAACGGCCCGACCGCCGCCGAGGCAAAGCCACAGGCCGAATTGACCTGGCCGCTGAACAGCACCAGTTTGGGGTCGCGATACTGTTTGCCGGCCTGCGCGAACAGCGCCTGCCAGGTGTCTTCGGTATCGCCCAGGATGGACGCGACGAACTCGGCCTGCTGATCGTTGGCAGGTGGCGCCTTGCCAGAAGTGGCGGTGGGTGCCTGCTGCTGCATCTGGCCGGTCAGTTGGCCCAGGATCTGCAACGGGTCCTGGCCGGTCAGCCAGCCGATGCCCACGATCAGCAGAATGGCGCCGAGCCCCAGCCCTTTGCCGCCACCAAACCGCATCCCGCCGCCACCTGAGCCCCGGGCGTCGACCACATTGTCGCTACGTCGGCCTTTTCGCCATTCCATGAATGCTCTCCAGAGCCTGAAACAAGAAGATAAAGATTAGTCCACTGCACCGACAGGTGTCAGGCGCTTCTGTCATGCATAACCATTTGGTTAAGCCTCTTCGGCATGAATTCAATATTCATTGCATCCATGCTCCCTGAAACTGTAAGTCCGCCTGCCGCACCCAGGCGTTCCATAATTCCAAGAGAGGAAACCGGCATGCCCGCTCAGGACAACAGCCGCTTCGTGATCCGTGATCGCAACTGGCACCCCAAGGCCCTGACGCCTGACTACAAGACCTCGATCGCGCGCTCGCCGCGTCAGGCCTTGGTCAGCATCCCACAGTCGATCAGTGAAACCACCGGCCCTGATTTCTCCCACCTGGGTTTTGGCGCCCATGACCACGACCTGCTGCTGAACTTCAACAACGGCGGCTTGCCGATTGGGGAGCGCATCATCGTTGCCGGTCGCATTGTCGACCAGTATGGCAAGCCTGTGCCAAACACCCTGGTCGAAATGTGGCAGGCCAACGCCGGCGGCCGCTACCGCCACAAGAATGACCGCTACCTGGCGCCGCTCGACCCCAACTTCGGGGGTGTAGGCCGCTGCCTCACCGACCGCGACGGTTACTACAGCTTCCGTACCATCAAACCCGGCCCGTACCCCTGGCGCAATGGCCCGAACGACTGGCGCCCGGCGCACATTCACTTCGCCATCAGCGGGCCTTCGATCGCGACCAAACTGATCACCCAGCTGTATTTCGAGGGCGACCCGCTGATCCCGATGTGCCCAATCGTGAAGTCCATCGCCAACCCGCAAGCCGTGCAACAGTTGATCGCCAAGCTCGACATGAGCAACGCCAACCCGATGGATTGCCTGGCGTACCGCTTCGACATCGTGCTGCGTGGCCAGCGCAAGACCCACTTCGAAAACTGCTGAGGACCCCGCCATGCCAATCGAACTGCTGCCGGAAACCCCTTCGCAAACGGCCGGCCCCTACGTGCACATCGGCCTGGCCCTGGAAGCGGCCGGCAACCCCACCCGTGACCAGGAAATCTGGAACCGCCTGGCCAAGCCTGAGGCTGCCGGCGAACACATCGTGCTGATCGGCCACGTGTACGACGGCAACGGCCACCTGGTGCGCGATTCGTTCCTGGAGCTGTGGCAAGCCGATGCCAACGGCGACTACCAGGACGCCTACAACCTGGAGAACGCCTTCAACAGCTTCGGGCGCACCGCAACCACCTTCGACGCAGGCGAGTGGACGGCGCACACGGTCAAACCGGGCGTGGTAAACAACGCCGCAGGTGTGCCGATGGCGCCGCACATCAACCTCAGCCTGTTTGCCCGCGGCATCAACATCCACCTGCACACCCGCCTGTATTTCGACGATGAAGCCGAGGCCAACGCCAAATGCCCGGTGCTCAACCTGATCGAGCAGCCCCAGCGGCGGGAAACCCTGATTGCCAAGCGCTGCGAAGTGGACGGGAAGACGGCGTATCGCTTCGATATCCGTATTCAGGGGGAAGGGGAGACGGTGTTCTTCGACTTCTGAGTAAAGGGGCGCTCGCTCCGTTCAGGGTAAAGCAGTGCCTTGGCGGAGCGGCCTCTCAAGCAGCCTGGTAATCAGCTGTTTACAGGCTTGAGGTCGAACGCATCGGCCTGGTACTGGAAAAGCAGGCAATCGGCTGCCGCGGTGCACCCGCTTTCGTGTACCAGGTCTGCCGGTAGCTTGTAGTACGACCCCGCCGGGAATTCGCTGCGTTTGCCATCGATCACTGCGTAAAACGTGCCGTGCAGTACTACTGTCGGCAGCGCTTGGCTGTGCTGGTGCAGGCCATTGTCGGTCCCTTTTCTGAACCTGACATAGGCCGAATAAGGCCCGGTGCCAAAGATATCGCCCTCTACGTTCGCGTAGCTGACGGCGCCCTGGGTATTGGGCACCGCTTGCCATGCGAGGGCGCTGCTGTCGGGTACCGACACGGTTTTTTCTGCCGCATTGATGCCTGTTGCCAGGGTTGCGAGCGCCATGCCCGCGACTATTTTCTGTAATGCCTTCATGTGAAATTCCTTCGCTGGATAACCCTGCAGCCAAGGCTAAAGTAACGCCATTCACACAGATACGTCCCTGCATGGCCAAGACCTGTGCTTATTTTGCACAGATCAAGCTTGCCACCTGGGTTGGGCGTAATAAGCCTGCACATACTCCAACAACGCCCGCACCTTGGGTGCCAGGTAGCGGCTTTGCGGGTAGACCGCGTAAAGGTTGCGCGCGGGCAACTTCCAGCCTTCAAGTACTGGCACCAGACGCCCGTCGAGCAACGCATCGTGCACGATGAAACGGTCGAAACTGGCAATGCCCAACCCGCCAATTGCAGCAGCGCGCAGGGCCATCGGTGAGTTGGCACTCAGGCGCCTGGGCATGACGATGTCGTGTTGTTCGCCATCCGCGCGGGTGAGCTGCAACCGCTGAGGGTGCGCAAGGTTGCTGTAGCCGAGCAGTGCATGGCTGCTCAGCGTACCCGGTGAGCTGGGCGCACCATGGCGTTTGAGGTAACCGGGGGCCGCGACCAGCATCACTTCGCTGGGCGCCAGCCGGCGAGCCACCAGGCTGGAGTCCGGCAGATGATCGGTGATCCGCAGGCACACATCGACTTCATCTTCGAGCATGTCGATAAAGCGATCACTGCAATTGAGCTCCACCTGCAGGCATGGGTGGCGTTCCACAAAGTCAGCCAGCCAGCGCCCCAGTTCCAGCTCGCCGAAGGCGGTTGGTACACCCAGGCGCAGGGTGCCCGTGGGTTGCTGCTGATGCTCGGAGAGCTCAAGCGTCATCGCTTGGACCTGCTCAAGGATAGAGACGCAGTGGCGATAAAAAAGTGTGCCCGCTTCGGTCAGGTGCAGGCGGCGTGTAGTGCGGGCAAGCAGTTGTGTGCCCAGCTGGCGCTCCAGTTGCTTCACCTGGCGTGACAGTACGGTGTGGGACTGGCCTGTACAGCTGGCCGCGGCGCTGAAGCTGCCGAGGTCGACGACCCGGCGAAAGGTGTGCATGGCGGCCAACTGGTCCATCTTCACGGGCTCCTGACAGGGCCGGTGGGCCGTAAGGGCCCAACCGACTAAGGGATTAGCGCCGAACCAGCAATACGCCGCTTTCCATGTGGTGGGTGTAGGGGAACTGGTCGAACAACGCACAGCGTTCGATCCGGTGCGTATCGTGCAACTGGGCGATGTTTTGCGCCAGGGTTTCCGGGTTGCAGGAGATGTACAGGATGCGCTCGAAGCGCCGGGTGAGCTCGCAAGTATCCGGGTCCATGCCGGCACGCGGCGGGTCGACGAACACGGTGCCGAACCTGTAGCTGCCCAGGTCGATGCCTTCCAGCCGGCGGAACGGCCGCACGCCGTTCAATGCCTGGGTCAGTTCCTCTGCCGACAGCCGCACCAGGCGCACGTTGTCCACAGCGTTTTCGTCCAGGTTGCTCAGCGCGGCATTCACCGATGTCTTGCTGATTTCGGTCGCCAGCACCTGGCGGGCGCGGGTGGCCAGCGGCAGGGTAAAGTTGCCGTTGCCGCAATACAGCTCCAGCAGGTCGTCCTCACGTTCGCCCATGGCGTCGAACGCCCAGCCGAGCATCTTCTGGTTCACCGCGCCATTGGGCTGGGTGAAGGCCCCCTCGGGCTGGCGATAGCTGAACACCCGGCCCGCCACCTCCAGTTTCTCCACCGCGTAGTCGCGGCCGATGACCAGGCGCTTGCCCTTGGAGCGGCCGATGATGCTGACGCCCAACTCATCGGCAAGCTGCCGGGCGGCCGCTTCCCAGGCATCGTCCAGCGGGCGGTGGTAGCACAGTGTGATCATCGCGTCGCCGGCCAGCGTGGTCAGGAACTCGACCTGGAACAGGCGGTTGCCCAGTGCCTCGTTGCCCTGCCACGCAGCCTTCAGCCGGGGCATCAGGGCATTGATGGGGCGGCTGGCGATTGGGAAATCGTCGATCAGAATCGCCTTGTGCTTGTCCCCGGGCGCAAACATGGCGTAGTGGCGCTGGCCGTCCTCGCGCCACAGGCGGAACTCGGCGCGCAGGCGGTAGTGCTCGCGCGGTGAATCGAAAACGGCAGGCTCCGGCGCGCTGAAGGGCGCCAGCAGCTCGCGCAGCCGGGCTACCTTGGCGTCCAGCTGGCTGGCGTAGGAGGTGGGGTCGAAAGCGGCACTCATGCGTTGAACCAGCCCAGCTTGATGACGAACAGAATGGAAAGGATGACCAGTGCCGCGTTCAGGTCGCGATGGCGGCCACTGATCAGCTTGATGGCTGTCCAGGCGATGAAGCCGAAGGCGATCCCATTGGCAATCGAGTAGGTCAGCGGCATGGCCAGGGCGGTGACCACCACCGGCGCGGCTTCGGTAACGTCATCCCAGTTGATTTCTGCCAGGCCCGAGGCCATCAGCACGGCAACGAACAGCAGGGCCGGTGCCGTGGCGAAGGCCGGTACGCTGCCGGCCAGCGGGGCGAAGAACAGCGCCAGCAGGAACAGCACGGCGACCACGATGGCAGTCAGGCCGGTGCGGCCACCTGCGCTCACGCCAGCGGCAGATTCGATGTAGCTGGTGGTGGTGGAGGTGCCCAGCAACGAACCGGCCATGGCGGCGGTACTGTCGGCGATCAGGGCGCGGCCCATCTTCGGCATGTGCCCATCCTTGCCCATCAGCCCGGCGCGCTTGGCCACGCCGATCAGGGTGCCGGAATTGTCGAACAGGTCGACGAACAGGAAGGCGAAGATCACGCTCACCAGCCCCACGTCCAGGGCGCCGGCGATGTCCAGCTGCAGGAAGGTAGGTGCCAGCGAAGGCGGCATGGAGACGATCCCGCCAAAGGGTGTGACGCCCATTGCAATGGCTGCCACGGTAACCGCCAGGATGCCGATCAGCACCGCGCCGCGCACTTTCAGCGCTTCCAGCCCCACGATCAGGAAGAAACCGAGGGTGGCCAGAATCGGCGCGGGCTGGCGCAAGTCGCCAAGGCCCACCAGCGTGGCTGGGTTATCCACCACAATCCCCGCGTTATGCAGGGCAATCAGTGCCAGGAACAGCCCGATGCCCGCAGCGATGGCTGAGCGCAGGGGCAGCGGAATGCTGTTCACGATCCACTCGCGGATGCGAAAGATCGACAGCAGGAAGAACATCACCGCCGACAGGAACACCGCGCCCAGCGCTACCTGCCAGGTGTGGCCCATGTGCAGCACCACGGTGTAGGTGAAGAAGGCGTTCAGGCCCATGCCCGGCGCCAGGGCGATCGGGTAGTTGGCGATCAGGCCCATGGTGGTGGAGCCGATGGCGGCCGCCAGGCAGGTGGCGACGAACAGCGCGCCCTTGTCCATGCCGGTCTCGCCGAGGATGCTCGGGTTGACGAACAGGATGTAGGCCATGGCCAGGAAGGTGGTGACGCCCGCCAGTATCTCGGTGCGCACATTGGTGTTGTGTGCTTTTAGTTGAAACAGCCTTTCCAGCATGCCCGCTCCCCGAGGCGCCCCCGGCGCCATGAATGTATCGACCCCATCAGCAAAGCACAGACCGTACCGGTTGCCGTGGTTTTGTGTGGGGTGGAAAAAAGCCGCGCATCATACCAGCATGCCAGGCGGGGGCCTATGGCCGTTGGGGAAAGGGTTGCGCACGGCGTGTGCCCGCGATGGGGCCGGCAGAGGCCAACCCTTCAGCCCTCGTGCAACCGATCCCGCTTGGCCAGTGTCGGGAACAGTTTAATCCACACCCCCGTCACCACCAGGGTGCCCACACCCCCGAGCACCACGGCAGGCACTGTGCCAAACCAGTGCGCCGTGACCCCGGATTCGAACTCGCCGAGCTGATTCGAGGCACCGATGAACAGCCCATTGACTGCGCTGACACGTCCACGCATTTCGTCCGGCGTCTCCAGCTGCACGAACGCCCCGCGGATCACCATGCTGATCATGTCGGCAGCCCCAAGCACCACCAGCACTGCCAGCGAGAACCGGAACGAGGTGGACAGGCCGAACGCGATGGTGGCCATGCCGAACACGCCCACCGCCGTGAACATGGTCCGCCCCACCTTGCGTTCGAACGGGAACCGGGCCAGCCACACCGACATCAGCAAGGCGCCCACCGCTGGCGCTGAGCGCAGCAGCCCCAGGCCCATTGGCCCGGTCAGCAGGATGTCCTTGGCGAACACCGGCAGCAGTGCCGTCGCCCCGCCCAACAGCACGGCGAACAGGTCCAGCGAAATGGCGCCGAGGATGTCTGGCC
Source organism: Pseudomonas sp. S60 (assembly GCF_016647865.1). Taxonomy (NCBI): domain Bacteria; kingdom Pseudomonadati; phylum Pseudomonadota; class Gammaproteobacteria; order Pseudomonadales; family Pseudomonadaceae; genus Pseudomonas; species Pseudomonas sp. S60. Next base: position 38,202 of record NZ_JACVVH010000038.1, read on the forward strand.
GGCTGCGGATGAAGCGGATGCCTGCCAGCAAAGACTCAAGGCTGGCGCGCCCGCGCTGGGCCACCCGGCCACGGGCCTGCAGGCTCAGGGTCAGCACGCAGGCGATGGCATACAGGGCGACCGTTGGCCCGTACACCCAAATGCTGCCAAAGGCATAGAGAAAACCGCCCACGGCAGGCGCCACGATGGTTGCCGACTGGGTCGCAGATGCCGAGGCTGCCACGGCCCGTGGGAACAACCCGGCCGGTACAACGTTGGGCAGCAAGGCCTGTGTGGCGGGCATCTCGAACGAGCGGGTGGCCCCCAGCAGGAAGGCCAGGGCGAAGATCAGTTCGCGGGTGACATGGTCGGTAGCGCTGCCCACCGCCAGGGCCAGGGCGATCAGCCCCTGCAGGCTCTGGCACAGGGCCGCCACCTTGCGCCGGTCATAACGGTCGGCCACATGGCCGGTGTGCAACATGAACAGTACCCGGGGTGCGAACTCCACCAGGCCCACCAGCCCCAGGTCCAACACGTTGCCCGTTAACTGGTAGAGGTGCCAGCCAATGGCCACGGTGAGCATCTGGAAACCGCTGGCGGTAAACACCCTGGCCAGCCAGAAGGCCAGAAAAGGGCGGTGATGGCGCAACAACTGCGGCGCAGAATCAGACATCGGAACCCTTGACCTCGGCGCGTGGGGAAGGCTGCAGCCTATCATCTGTTTGTAACAAATGGTTGCTGTTTGCACGCCCGGGCATTTTTCCGCCGCATTTGGAACCGGGGTGGGGCAACCGGTCACGCGGCAAACCACCACACGGCCAGTTGGGCCTTTCGGGGCTATGCTTGCAGGCATATCGTTGATCTGGGTCAATCGTTGCAATCGTAACGATCCCGCGACGGTTCGGCCTTCTGGCCGTAATCCCTGCACATCGAACAGAACAATTCCAACGCGCCGTACTCGACTACGTGGGGGCAGTGGGCGACGGTGCCACCGGCCCGATCGCCGGATTACCTGAAGAGGAAGCATTATGTTCGGTCTAGAGGCTCTGGATCTCGCCCGGATCCAGTTCGCGTTTACCGTATCCTTTCACATCCTGTTCCCGGCCATCACCATTGGCCTGGCAAGCTACCTGGCCGTGCTCGAAGGCCTTTGGCTGAAGACCGACAAACAGGTCTACCGGGACCTCTATCACTTCTGGTCGAAGATCTTTGCTGTCAACTTCGGCATGGGGGTAGTGTCTGGCCTGGTCATGGCCTACCAGTTCGGCACCAACTGGAGCCGGTTCTCCGAGTTCGCAGGTTCGGTCACCGGGCCGTTGCTCACCTACGAAGTCCTCACCGCGTTCTTCCTTGAAGCAGGCTTTCTGGGCGTAATGCTGTTTGGCTGGAACCGGGTAGGGCGTGGCCTGCACTTTTTCGCCACCTGCATGGTGGCGCTCGGTACGCTGGTGTCCACATTCTGGATCCTGGCCTCCAACAGCTGGATGCAGACCCCCCAGGGCCACGAAATCATCGATGGCCGCGTCATACCGGTGGACTGGCTGGCGATCATCTTCAACCCCTCGTTCCCGTTCCGCCTGATGCACATGGCCACGGCAGCCTTTGTCGCCACCGCCTTCTTCGTCGGTGCTTCGGCGGCCTGGCACCTGCTGCGCGGGCGCGACAACCCCTCGGTGCGCAAGATGCTGTCGATGGCCATGTGGATGGCCCTGATCGTGGCGCCCGTGCAGGCGCTGATCGGCGACTTCCACGGCCTGAACACGCTCAAGCACCAGCCGGTGAAAATTGCCGCCATCGAAGGCCACTGGGAGAACAAGCCGGGCGAGGCAACGCCGTTGATCCTGTTCGGCATCCCCGACATGCAGGCTGAAACGACTCGCTTCAAGGTGGAGATACCCGTACTCGGCAGCCTTATCCTCACCCACAGCCTGGACCAGCAGGTACCGGCGATGAAGGAATTCCCGCCCGAAGACCGGCCCAACTCCACCATCATCTTCTGGTCGTTCCGCATCATGGTCGCGCTCGGCATGCTCATGATTGCCGCCGGCTTGTGGAGCCTGTGGTTGCGCAAGGGTGGCAAGCTGTACACCTCGCGCCCGTTCCTGCATTTCGTCACCTGGATGGGGCCGTCCGGGTTGTTGGCGATTCTTGCCGGCTGGTTCACCACCGAAATCGGTCGCCAGCCCTGGGTGGTGTATGGGGTCATGCGCACCGCCGACGGTGTGTCCAACCACAGCTACACCCAGCTGGGCTTCACCTTGGTGGCCTTCGTGGTGGTGTATTTCGCCCTGTTCGGCACCGGCTTTGCCTACATGATGCGCCTGGTGCGCAAAGGGCCGCATACCGGTGAAGGGGACCAGCCGCGCCCAGGTGGGCCAGGCCAGCAACGTACGCCAGCACGGCCATTGTCCGCCGCCGACGACAGCAGTGATGCTGCCACTGCAGACCTGAGCAAGGGGAACTGAGCCATGGGTATCGATCTTCCACTGATCTGGGCTGTCATCATCATCTTCGGCGTGATGATGTACGTGGTGATGGACGGCTTCGACCTCGGCATCGGCATGCTCTTCCCTTTCGTTAAAGGTGAGCGTGACCGGGACGTGATGATGAACACCGTTGCTCCCGTGTGGGACGGTAATGAAACCTGGCTGGTACTGGGAGGTGCCGGATTGTTCGGTGCCTTCCCGATGGCGTACGCGGTGGTACTCGAAGCCCTGTACCTGCCGTTGATGCTGATGCTGATCGGCCTGATTTTCCGCGGCGTGGCGTTCGAGTTCCGCTTCAAGGCCAGCGCCCAGCGCCGGCATCTGTGGGACAAGGCGTTCATCGGCGGCTCGCTGGTGGCCACGTTCTTCCAGGGGGTAGCGCTGGGGGCCTTCATTGAAGGTTTCAAGGTGGTGGACCGCCATTTCGCCGGCGGTACGCTGGACTGGCTGACACCCTTCAGCCTGTTTTGTGGCCTGGGGCTGATCGTGGCGTACTCGCTACTGGGCTGCACCTGGCTGATCATGAAGACCGAAGGGCCGCTGCAGGAGCAGATGCACAACCTTGGCCGCCCGTTGGCCCTGGTGCTGCTGGCGGTGATCGGCATCGTCAGCCTGTGGACACCCGTGGCCTATCCACAGATCGCCGAGCGCTGGTTCAGCATGCCCAACCTGATCTGGTTCATGCCGGTACCGGTACTCGTGCTGGTGACCTTCTACGGGCTGTTCAAGGCAGTGGCGCGCAGCGCGAATTACGCGCCGTTCCTGCTGACCCTGGTGCTGATCTTCCTTGGCTACAGCGGCCTGGGCATCAGCCTGTGGCCGAACATCATCCCGCCGTCCATCTCCATCTGGGAGGCCGCCGCGCCGCCGCAGAGCCAAGGCTTCATGCTGGTCGGCACCTTGTTCATCCTGCCTTTCATCCTGGGTTACACCTTCTGGAGCTACTACGTGTTCCGCGGCAAGGTGACTCACGATCAGGGCTATCACTAGGAGGCTGAAAAATGACCAGTAACCAAGGTGCGGAGCAGAAGAAACCCTTGTGGCAGCGCCTGGGCTGGCTGCTGCTCATCTGGGCGATGAGCGTGGCGGCACTGGGTGTGGCGGCCTGGGTGATGCGGCTGTTCATGAGCGCAGCCGGCCTGACTACCCACTGAGCGTTGCCGGGGCTGCCAGGCAGCCCCGGCACCTTTATTTGCGCGCCTTGAGCACGACGAACTTGGGCGTTGCCGCCACCTGTTCCACACCGCGGAACAGGCGGGCAAGCTTGCTGTGGTAGCCCAGGTGGCGGTTACCCACGATGTACAGCGCGCCACCCACTACCAGCGCTTCGCGGGCCTGCTGGAACATGCGCCAGGCCAGGAAATCACCCACCACTTGTTGCTGGTGAAACGGTGGGTTGCACAGCACAACGTCCAGGGATTGCTTGTCGATCCCTGCCAGGCCATCGCCCGCCAGGAACGTGGCCGGGCGCTCGCCCAGGGCTGCCTGCCAGTTTTCTTGCGCGGACTGTACGGCCATGTAGGACTCATCAACCAAGGTGTAGTGCGCGTCCGGGTTGGCCATGGCGCTGGCAATGGCCAGCACCCCGTTGCCACACCCCAGGTCTGCTACCCGGGCGCTGCCCAGGTTCTCAGGCAGGTGAGGCAAGAACGCACGGGTCCCAATATCCAGCCCCTCTCGGCAAAACACGTTGGCATGGTTGACCAGCTCCAGCGCCGGCGCCTCCAGGCGGTAACGGCTGGGGTACGGTGAGCAGGCGAGCGGTTGGTGCGCGGGGGTTGCGGTCAGCAGCCGGGCTTTTTTCTGCGCCAGTGAGGCCTGTACTGGGCCGATGTATTTTTCCATCAGATCGCCGGCTGCACGCGGCAGGTGCTTGACCATGGCGCCGGCCATCACCTGCGCGCCAGGGGCGAGGTGGCCTTGCAGGCGAATCAGCTGCTCTTCAAGCAATGCCAGGGTCTTGGGGACACGGATCAACACGCGGTCGAATTCACCTTGCCAATGCTCGCTGGCCGGTATGAACGGCACGCTGTCGAATGACAAGCCACGGCGCACCAGGTTTTTGCCCAAGGCAAGGTGTGCCAGGTGTGAATCGCCACTGCTGACCACCTGCACATGGCCGGCCAGGCTGGCCGCCAGGGCGCCGAAACTGTCATTGAGCACCAGCACTCGCCAGCCAGCCTGGGGCACCTGCTGGTGCAACTGCTCAAGCAGGTATTCGTCGGCGGCGTCGAACGCCTGCAGCGGGTCGTTGGCCTGCTCGGGCTGACGGATCAGGTCGAGGGCAGCAAAAGGGGTGGTCAACAAGGGCATGGCGTCTGGCTCGGGTACGAATCTGCCCGTTGCGGTTCGCCGCGGGCTTTGCCGGGCGATTCTACAGCTCTTTGCCGAAGGTCGCAGGCTCGAACGTCAGATCCAGCCGCGCAGGGCGGCAATGGCCACGGCGCCAGCCTTGTTGGCCGCGTTGGTTTTGGTGATCACACTGCGAATGTGAAAATTGACCGTGCTTTGCGACAGGGACAGGATGCAGGCCACGTCGGCGGCGGTTTTGCCGGCGGCGGACCACTTCAATACCTCAAGCTCCCGCTCGCTCATTTTCGGTTGGGGCGGGCAAAGTGCATCCAGATGATGCTCGGAGAGTACCGCATGCAGGGTGTGGCATATCCACTGAACGCTACCCGCCTTGTCGTACAGTTCGGCCGTTTCGATTCTGCCAGCGGGCCTGGCCACGCTCATTTGGCTTTCGTTGTGCTGCAAGTCGTGAAGTGACTGTGTCCAGCCGTGCCGAAGGCCATGCTGGCATGCCGCCTCGCGCACATGAGGGGCTTCTTTGTAGAGTTCGTCAGTCCACAGTACGGGTGTGGTGGAGGTGTGGCTGGCGATACTGGCGCTGTCCTGCTTGTAGAAGTCTTCATCCTGGTAGCACAGGATCCAGTCGCTCGGGTAATTGCTATAGAGGTAGAAGTGCGGGGTTTGGGTGGCGATCTGTATTCGCAGGTTCAGGCCGAGGTAGTCGAAGTCCAGATCCTGGGTAAGGTGCACAGCGATATCGAACAGTTTCCGCGGGTGGCGCTCGCTCACAAAGGCGTGAAGATGCTCTGGCTTCCAGTGAAACATCTGAAGTCTCCAGTGGGCATCGGAGCCCAATCCGTATGGGTGCCGGTTTGAGTGTAGGAAACGTTTCAGCCCATCGTTGGTACATTTGGCTATAGCAGGCGGGCTTTTCTGTGACCGAATGTGCCGCGAACGGCACTAGGCCCCACAAAGCAGTGGTTTTTATCCAGACTACTTTGCGCGACACTGTATGGACCCCGCATTTGGAGCCCGACATGACCGCCAGCGCTGAGAAATTCACTCGTCAGACCCTGCTCGATGTTCAGCCTTTGACGCCGAACCTGTTCAGCCTGCGAGTCACGCGCGATGCGGGCTTTCGCTTCCGCTCGGGTCAGTTTGCCCGCCTGGGGGTGAGCAAGGCCGATGGCAGTGTGGTGTGGCGAGCCTATTCGATGGTCAGCGCGCCGCACGACGAGTACCTCGACTTCTTCTCCATCGTAGTACCCGGTGGCGAATTCACAAGCGAGCTGAGCCGCCTGGGGGCAGGCGACACGCTGTTGATAGACCGCCAGGCATTCGGGTTCCTGACGCTTGACCGCTTCATCGGCGGGCGCGACCTGTGGCTGTTGGCAACGGGTACCGGCATCGCACCGTTCATGTCGATCCTGCAGGACTTCGAAGCCTGGGAGCGTTTCGACAACATCAAGCTGGTGTATTCGGTACGCGAGGCCAAAGAGCTGGCATACGTCGATGAAATCAACGCCCTTGAGCAGCGTGATTACCTGGCGGAGTTCGCCGGCAAACTGCAGTTCATTCCTGTAGTCACCCGCGAGCAGCACCCCGGCGCGCTGGACCAGCGCATCACTACCCTGATCGAGAACGGTGAGCTGGAGCGGGCAGCTGGGTTGGCGCTGTCACCCGAGCACTCGCGCATCATGCTGTGCGGCAACCCTGAGATGATCGATGAGACGCGCAAGGTGCTCAAGGCGCGCGACCTGCAGTTGAGCCTGAGCAAGCGCCCTGGCCAGGTCGCGGTGGAAACCTACTGGTAATTACTGCCTGCGAACGGCGGGCGCCGCTCGCAGGGTACTGCCTCAAGGGCGGTTTTTGAGCAGGTCGCGGATTTCGGTAAGCAGCGTTTGCTCAGGCGACGGAGCAGGCGGCACGCTTGGCGCCACCGCTTCTTCGCGCTTGAGGCGGTTGATGGCCTTCACGCCCATGAAGATGGCGAAGGCGATAATCACGAAGTCGATGACGGTCTGGATGAACTTGCCATAGGCCAGCACCACCGCCGGGATATCGCCCTGAGCAGCTTTCAGGGTGATGGCCAGGTCGCTGAAATCGACACCGCCGATCAACAGCCCCAGTGGCGGCATGACCACATCCCCAACGAAGGACGAGACGATCTTGCCGAAGGCCGCGCCGATGATGATACCGACCGCCATGTCGACGACGTTGCCTTTGACCGCGAAGGCCTTGAACTCACTGATCATGCCCATGTATCTATTCCTTTGTAACAAATGGTGAGGTAAACGCAGTGTAAGCCACTTAAACGCTTCATGCGCTGCATTCAGGGGTAGTGACTACTGTCGCAACGAATAGTTTTGTCGCATCCCTGGCCCGCCAGGGCACGTTCGCTACGTTATCATTCAGGCTTTTTTACCCGGAGACACTCCCCATGGCCAAGGCCAAGCGCATGTATGGTTGCACCGAGTGCGGCGCGACCTTCCCCAAATGGGCTGGGCAATGTGGCGAATGCGGGGCCTGGAACACCCTGGTCGAAACCATGATCGAAAGCGGGGGTGCGGCAGCGCCAAGCAGTGGGCGTGCGGGCTGGACCGGGCAGCAGGCGCAGATCAAGACCCTGGCCGAAGTCAGCGTCGAAGAGGTCCCGCGCTTCACCACCAGCAGTACCGAACTGGACCGCGTGTTGGGTGGCGGGCTGGTGGACGGCTCGGTGGTGCTGATTGGCGGTGACCCGGGTATCGGCAAGTCGACCATCCTGTTGCAGACCTTGTGCAACATCGCGGTGGGCATGCCTGCGCTGTATGTCACCGGCGAAGAGTCCCAGCAGCAGGTGGCCATGCGCTCGCGGCGCCTGGGGCTGCCCCAGGACAAGCTCAAGGTCATGACCGAAACCTGCATCGAAACCATCATTGCCACGGCGCGCCAGGAAAAACCGCGGGTGATGGTAATCGACTCGATCCAGACCATCTTCACCGAGCAGCTGCAGTCGGCGCCGGGCGGTGTGGCCCAGGTGCGTGAAAGTACTGCATTGCTGGTGCGCTACGCCAAACAGAGCGGCACGGCCATTTTCCTGGTGGGCCATGTAACCAAGGAAGGCTCGCTGGCAGGCCCGCGGGTGCTGGAGCACATGGTCGACACGGTGCTGTATTTCGAGGGCGAGTCCGACGGCCGCCTGCGCCTGTTGCGGGCGGTGAAGAACCGCTTTGGCGCGGTCAACGAACTGGGCGTTTTCGGCATGACCGACCGCGGCCTGAAGGAGGTGTCCAACCCATCGGCGATTTTCCTCAACCGCACCCAGGAAGAAGTACCCGGCAGTGTGGTGATGGCGACCTGGGAGGGCACGCGGCCGATGCTGGTGGAGGTGCAGGCGCTGGTGGATGACAGCCACCTGGCCAACCCGCGCCGGGTCACGTTGGGGTTGGACCAGAACCGCCTGGCCATGCTGCTGGCGGTGCTGCACCGGCATGGGGGTATTCCGACCCATGACCAGGACGTGTTCCTCAACGTGGTCGGCGGGGTCAAGGTACTGGAAACCGCATCAGACCTGGCCTTGCTGGCGGCGGTAATGTCCAGCTTGCGCAACCGGCCGTTGGCCCACGGCCTGCTGGTATTCGGTGAAATCGGCCTGTCGGGCGAGGTGCGGCCGGTGCCCAGTGGGCAGGAGCGCCTGAAAGAGGCGGCCAAGCATGGCTTCAAGCGTGCCATTGTGCCCAAGGGCAATGCCCCCAAGGAGGCACCGGCCGGGCTGCAGGTCATTGCGGTCACCCGGCTGGAGCAGGCGCTGGATGCACTGTTCGAATAATGGTGGGCGCCCAAATGCCCCAGGCCTAATTGGCCCGAAACAAACGTAGGAGCGAGCGCAGCTCGCGATGC